>JAJYZY010000131.1 GCA_021799715.1 Planctomycetota bacterium
TCGGCGCAAATGCCAGCGCAGCGCCCGGCCGGCAAAATTACGCTTGGCACGTTGAAAACCATGCGGCAGCAGCAGCAGCCGATTGCCATGCTGACGTGTTATGATTTTCCCACCGCCAAAATTTTAGCCACCTGCGGCGTGCCGGTTCTGCTGGTGGGGGATTCTGCCGCTACGACGGTACTGGGTGAATCATCCACGATTCATGCAACCATGGATTTTATGATCCTGCTGACCCGCGCTGTGCGGCGCGGGGCACCGGATGTTTTTCTGATGGGAGATATGCCCTTTGGCAGCTATGCCACGGAGGATTCCGCAGTATGTAATGGAAAAAGATTTTTGACCGATGCCACTGTGGATTGCGTGAAATTGGAATGCGATCTGCGGCATGAAAACATCGTGCGGGCGATGTCCATGGCGGGCATTCCGGTTTGTGCGCATTTGGGCCTGTTGCCGCAACGGGCGGTGCAGCAGGGGGGATATCGCTATCAGGGGCGCACAGAGCCAGAGGCCGATCGCCTGGTGCGGGAAGCCGTAGCCATGGTGCAGGCCGGTGCGGAACTGTTGCTGCTGGAAGCGGTTCCGGATCGCGTGAGTCGGCGGATTGTGGAAGCGGTGGGTTGCCCTGTTCTGGGGTGCGGAGCTGGGCCAAGCTGCCATGGCCATGTACTGGTATTGCATGATATGCTGGGCTATACGGAAAAAGTGCCGCGGTTTGTGGAACGCTTCGGCGCGGTTCCGGCGGCGGTGGCGGAGGCGGCCAGTGCGTATGTACGGGCGGTGGAAACGCGGGCCTATCCACAGGTTCGCCATGAATATGGCGTAAAGGAGTCGTAAGTCATCAGTTCGCCGGTATTTTTTCTTTCCGCAGCTGAGCACAGCGGCGATGCCTTGGGAGCCGCCTTAATAGAGGCATTGCGCGGAGAATTTCCCAAAGCGCGCTTTATTGGTATCGGCGGACCAAAAATGGCCAAAGCCGGTTGTCGGCTGTTTGCCGACCCAACCAAAAATTCAGCGATGCTGGTGGGGGCGCTGGCCCAGGCGGGCTACTGGTTGGATCTGCTGAAGCGGTTGAAAAAAGAATTGGCGCTTGATAAGCCCGACGTGATTATCCCGATTGATTCCCCCACGGTGAACTTACGAATCGCCCGCCTAGGGAAAAAATTGGGCGTGCCGGTTTGCTATTACGTAGCCCCGCAACTTTGGGCCTGGGCACCTTGGCGCATTAAAGTGGTTCGTGCCACGGTGGATACGCTGTGTTGCGTATTGCCATTTGAGCAGCATTATTTTGGCCACCAGGGTGTGCATACCGTATATGTGGGGCATCCGTTATTTGATCAGGCGGCCAACCGGTCGGAATCTGATCCGGAATTGGTAAAGCCCCCGCTGCCCGCCGCTCCGCTGCGTCTGGCGTTGCTGCCGGGGTCGCGCAAAGGGGAGATTGCCGCAAATTTACCGCCGATGCTGGAAACATTTCTTACTCTGCGTGGCAAGTTTCCGAGCATTGCGGCGGTGGCGGCGGCAGCCGATGCGGAGCGCGCCTGGCAAATCCGGAATTTTCTGCCGCGATACGGCGCTAAAATTGACGTTCGCACGGGCGTTACAGATGCCGTTATTCGCTGGGCGGATTTGGTCATTACCTGCAGTGGAACGGCGACTCTGCAAATAGCGCGGCATCATAAGCCCATGATTGTGCTGTATCATGTGGCATGGTGGAAGTGGAATCTGGTGGGGCGGTTTTTAATTCAAAGTAAATTCCTATGCCTGGTAAATATTCTGGCGGATCGCGAGATTGTTCCGGAATTTATGCCTTTTTACGGTCCGGTGCAGCCCGTCATTGATGCCGCCGGCGATTTATTGTCAAATCCCGACAAGCGCAAGGCTATGTCGCAGGAATTAGCAGCTCTCACCGCTCCCATGGCCGCTTATTCAGATCAAATGCCCGCAGCGCGGCGTGTGGCACTGGAAATCGCACGCCTTATGGCAATTCGATAAAATTTGCTATACTTATTGGTTTGAACGTCGGGATGAGGTGAGGAGAAGTGGATTAATGACACAAACAACTTTATCACCTCCTGTAGTAACGCCGTCGCCAGTGGTTTATTTCACTCAGCCAGCCGCGCGGTTATCGGTCCATGGAAAATTTTTGTGTTGTGGTGATGAGCCATTTCTTATAAAAGGCGCAACCTACGGGCCATTTCGCCCGGAGGCGGATGGGTGTGAATATCACACCCCTGAAAAGGTGGACGCCGATTTTTCCATGATGGCCGAACACGGCATTAACTCCGTGCGGCTATATACGGTTCCTCCCCGCTGGCTGTTGGATACCGCCCAACGGCATGGTCTGCACGTGTTTGTCGGATTGCCATGGGAGCAGCATATTGCCTTTCTGGATCATCCGCGAACGCGAAATTCAATAATAGATCGCGTGCGCAAGGGCGTGCAGCAGTGCGCGGGGCACCCGGCTTTACTGGCGTTCGCCATCGGCAATGAAATTCCGGCTCCTATTGTCCGCTGGTATGGATATCGCCGCATTGAGCGTTTTCTCAAACAACTCTACAGCGTGGCGAAAGAGGTTGATCCGGCGGCCTTGGTTACCTACGTCAATTATCCCACCACGGAATATTTGTATCTGCCCTTCCTGGACTTCATGGCGATGAATGTGTACCTGGAAGATAAGCAGAAGCTGCGCAAATATATCAGCCGCCTGCACAATATCGCCGGTGACAAGCCCCTGCTGCTGGCGGAAATCGGGATGGACAGCTTATCGAAAGGAGAATTGCAGCAGGCCGGCACGTTGGGCTGGCAGATTCGCACCGTATTTAAAAGCGGCTGCGCGGGGACTTTCCTGTTCGCCTGGACCGACGAATGGTACCGCGGCGGAAGCGAAATTACCGGTTGGGAGTTCGGACTTACCACACGCGATCGCCGCCCCAAACCCGCTTTGGCTGCCGCTCACGACGCCTTTTCAAAATTGCCATTCCGGGTTGATGCGAAATGGCCGAAAGTTTCCATTGTCATTTGCAGTTATAACGGCTCGCGCACCATTCGTTTTTGCCTGGACGGTGTTTCGCGCTTGCGCTACGCGGATTATGAAGTCATTGTCGTGGATGACGGCTCAACGGATGGGCTGGGGGAGATGGTGCGGGAATATCCCGTGAAATTAATTCAATCGCAAAATAAGGGCCTAAGCAATGCGCGCAATCTTGGCTTGCAAGCCGCTACCGGGGAAATTGTCGCGTATCTGGATGATGACGCGTGTCCCACGCCGTACTGGCTGCATTTTCTGGTGGAAACTTTCCGCACCGGGAAATATGTCGGCGTGGGCGGACCGAACATTGCACCGCCCGGCGATGCGGATATTGCTGATGCGGTAGCCCATTCCCCCGGCGGCCCGATTCATGTTTTGTTAAGCGATACGGAGGCCGAGCACATTCCCGGCTGCAACATGGCGTTTTTGACGCAGTCCTTGCGGGCGGTCGGTGGTTTTGACCCGCTATTTCGAATTGCCGGTGACGATGTGGATGCCTGTTGGCGGCTGCAGGCTCGCGGCTGGCACCTGGGCTTTAGTCCGGCGGCCGTGGTGTGGCATAAACGCAGAAATTCGCTGCGCGCCTATTGGCGGCAACAGTTGAATTACGGTAAAGCCGAAGCCATGCTGGAACGTAAATGGCCTGAAAAATATAATGCCTTCGGCCATATCGCGTGGCACGGGCGGATTTATGGCCGCGGATTGTGGCAGTTTCTAAACTGGGGACACCGCAGAATATATCATGGCTCCTGGGGCGGAGCCTTGTTTCAAAGCGTGTATCACGGCTCGCCGGGGGTTATGATGTCATTGGCAATGACACCGGAATGGTATCTGGGCGTGCTGATGTTAAGCGTGATGTTCATGGTGGGCTTTTATTGGCACCCTGTCGTACTGGGCATACTGCTTCTGGCGGCCTTGACCGCGACCGTGACCCAGGCGGTCATTGGTGCTTTCTACTGCCGCTTTGATGAGGTTCCCCGCACGCGAAAGGCCGTGTTAAAATTGCGGCTCCTGACCATGTGGTGTTATCTCATTCAACCGGTGGCGCGCTTGCGTGGTAGACTTTCTCGAGGGTTATCACCTTGGCGGATGCGTATGCCAAGCGGGCTGGATATTCCTGTGCCGCGGGAATTTGTTCTCTGGAGCGAAGCGTGGCGCGGTACCGAAGATCGCCTGACTGATCTGGAATCCTTCCTTAAACAGGAAGGAATGTGTGTGCAGCGCGGGGGCGATTTTGACCGCTGGGACCTGACGTGTCGCAGCGGTACATTTGGCTCCCTGCGCATCCGGCTGGTCATGGAAGAGCATGGAAATGGCCGGCAACTGGCCCGATTGCGCACCTGGCCGACAGTTCCCCGCGTTATTTTGATGATGTTGGTTACTTTAATTGGTCTGGGGATTTTTGATCTTAGTGCCCGCAGTTGGCCCGGGGCTATTCCCATGTTGCTGGTGGCCGGGGCGTTGGCGCTGCGGGTGTCCATGGATGCGGGAGCGGCGTTGGCGGTCATCTTCAAATACATCCGCCAGAGTCGGCCCGGTGAATGCGAAGTCAGGAATGATCGATGAACGTGTCGGCCAAAACGGTTCGACCCGCCCGGCCCGGTGCCTTGCGCACGGCGGCACGGCTTTTGGCGTTGTGCATGGGCGGGGAAGTGCGAACAACAAGTGTGGGTCTGGTGCTGATGCTCTCCGGATCATTAATCGGGCTTTTGCAGCCGTGGCCGCTGAAATACATTATGAATGTGGTGGCGACAAAATCCGCACCGCCGGGATTTCTGGTCGCCACACAAAACTTTATCGCGCATTTAATTCCTATCGGCAACAACAAGCTGGGGCTAATCGGATTGTTATGTCTGGCGTTGCTGCTTTTAAGTGTGGGCAGCGCTGCGATAACCGTCCTAAGCACCTGGCTTCTGGTTTCATCCGGCTTGCGCATGGTCTTTAAACTCCGCTGCCGCGTTTTTGAACATATGCAACGCCTGCCCTTGAGTTTCCATGATTCCACCACGGTCGGCGACTCTTTATACCGCATTACCTGGGATACGTATGCTGTGCAGGCTCTGTTTAATGCGGGGTTGGTGCCGGGGATTTCATCGGTTGTCACACTCGTGGGCATTGCGATCGTGATGGTCGGACAGGATTGGGAGATCGCGGTGGTGGCTCTGGTTATCGGCTGCGTGTTGCTGGTGCTGGTTCATGGGCTGGAAAAGCCCACAACCGAGCTATCTACGCGTGTGCATGAATATGAGAGCCGCGTCAGTACGCGCGTGGAGCAAACCCTGGGCGGTATTCGCGCGGTGCAAGCCTTTGGCCGGGAGGCTTTGGAGTCAACGCGCTTTGCCAAGCAGGCCAATGAAAGCCTGAAGGCCAATTTACGCCTTACGGTCCTGCAAACCGCCAGTCAAAGCGGCGTGGCCGTTTTGTTCGCTTGCGGTACTGCCGCCATCATATGGATGACGGCTCGCCGGGTGCTGGCCGGGCAGTTGTCACCGGGCGATATTGTTCTGATGGTCGGTTACACCGCCCTGTTGTTTAAGCCGCTGGAAACACTTTCTTATACCGTATCGTCCATACAAGGATCAGTAGCCGGAGCGCATCGGGTTTTTGAAATTTTGGATAAAAAACCCCTGATCAGTGATTCGCCCCATGCCACTGCGATCAAAACCCCGGTGCTGGGGAAAATCGAATTCGAGCATGTCACATTTGGTTACCAACCCGACCAAAAGGTTCTCGGCGGCGTTGACCTGACCATTCCCGCCGGTACTTCGGTGGCGATGGTAGGGCCTTCCGGTGCGGGAAAAACCACGTTGGCGTCGCTGATTTTACGCTTTTATGATCCGGTTCACGGGCGGATATTGCTCGATGGCCGCGACTTACGCGACATTACGCTGGCGTCTTTGCGACGGCAGATTGCCATTGTGCCGCAGGAACCGGTGCTTTTTGATGTCAGCATTCATGAAAATATCGCCTATTCCCGGCCGGAAGCCACCCTTGACGATGTCCATGCCGCCGCCCGCGCTGCCGGAGCCTGGGATTTTATTCAGGCATTGCCCGCGGGTTTTGATACGGTTATCGGAGAGCGCGGCGTGATGCTCTCCGGCGGCCAACGGCAACGGTTGTCCCTGGCCCGCGCGTTTTTGAAAGATGCGAGAATTGTTGTGTTGGATGAACCCACCACCGGCCTGGATGCCCAAACCGAAGCAGATGTTTTATCTGCCCTGCGGCGGCTT
>JAJYZY010000017.1 GCA_021799715.1 Planctomycetota bacterium
CTCCCTGGCGGGTATAAATGCGCATTGGCGGCTCCAGAAAAATCCGCTCCGGCGTTGGCCGGAGATCGTTCTGACAGTTTAGGTGGTGCCCGCAGGATGAGCAATGGCCATGGCGAAGATATTAATTTTTGGCGGCACGTTCAACCCGATTCACCACGGGCATCTTTCCACGGCGCAAGCGGCGCGTCACGCGCTTCAGGCCGATCGCATCCTGTTTGTCCCGGCCAATACGTCGCCGCATAAGTTAGCGCTTACAACCGCCGCCACACCGCAACAACGTCTAGCCATGCTGCGGTTGGCGACCGGTGATGATCGCACCATGGAGGTTTCAAATGTGGAACTTCTGCGTCCGCCGCCAAGTTATACCATTGATACGCTGGCGATTCTGCGAAGGGATCATCCCGGCGATACGTTCACGATGCTCATTGGCGCTGATCAATTGCCGGCGTTGCATACGTGGAAGGATATTGATGTCATCATCCAAACCACGCCCATTGCCGTGTTGCCGCGCCCCGGCTTTGACATTCCCGGGCAGCCTCCGGGCGGCTTGGCGGAGAATCTTTGGAAAAAGGCTATCATGCGCGTGTTGGATATTCCGGAATACCGCATTTCCGCAACAGCTATTCGGCAGCGCCTTGCCGATGGTGAAGCGGTGACGGACCAAGTTCCCGCCGCCGTACTGGCTTACATTCGTGAACATGGATTATATCAAAAGCGCAGCACTTGATTAACTTGCGTTGTGCACTGAAAATGAGTTGATGAAAAATCATAGTGATATTGCCATCATCGGCTGCGGCCCCGGCGGGGCGGTAGCTGGGGCATTGCTGGCGGCCCGCGGTTATTCGGTGGTAATTTTCGACCGTGCCGCGCATCCCCGGCATCATATTGGTGAATCGCTGCTTCCGGCCAGCATGAATATCCTGGAACGCATTGGCTTAGATGGCGGGTTCATGCAGGCGCAACATCAGGGGAAATATGGCGCAAGGTTTTTCGACCCGATTATCAATCGCCTGGAAGTCTTCGGATTTGCCCTGCCGGATGACGGTTCGCCGCCGCCGACATTTAATGTCATCCGTGAAGAATTTGATCTGCAATTGCGCAATGCGGCGGAGCAACACGGGTGCGAGATTCGTGAAAAGTGCGCCATTGCCACGGTGTCCGAAGAGCAATCACCCGTGCACATTCAGTGCGCCTCGGGCGAAACGCATACCTGCGATTTTTTAATGGATGCCACCGGCGGGGCGGCCATGCTGGCGCGAAAACTCGGACACCGGGAAATGTTGCCGGACTTCGGGCGACTTGCCATTTACAATTACTTTGGCAATATTCCTCCCGCCGCAACCGCGGATGCATTTGAACGCCAATATTTAACAATGCATCTGATCGACGGCGGATGGATATGGTGTATCCCATTGCGCGACGGCAGCACCAGTGTGGGAGTAGTGTTGAAAAGCGGGGGCGTTGGGAAAAATCTGGATTTGCGGCAACAGTTTTTTGCCGCAGTAAGCCAATCTCCGGTTTTGCATCAGCGGCTGATTCATGCAACGCCGCTGGGGGCCTACCGGGCCGCCAGTGATTACAGCTACCATTGCGGCCGAAAATTCGGGCATCGCCATATTCTTATTGGCGACGCGGCCGGTTTTCTTGATCCGATATTTTCCAGCGGCGTGCATCTGGCTCTGACTTCGGCGGCCCGCGCGGCTGATGCCGTGGATGCGGTGCTGCAACATGGCCAACAAGATGCCCTGCCGCGCTATGAACAGGAAATGGATGCGGGCTTGCGCGTATTTCAGGCATTCGTGGCAAGGTTTTATCAGCGTGATCTGGTGCGGAATCTCTTTTTTTCCGCGGATAAAAATCCCGCCATGCGCAAGGCCATCATTAATATTCTGGCCGGACATGTGTGGGATTTGACCAATCCGCTGATTCGCATGCTGCAATGCAATCCGTCGAAGGATGGCCATTCCGCGGTAATAACCGCGAGACCGGGCGAACTGGAAGGATCCGGTTCCGCATTGCCGCCGATGCCGCTGTCCGAACCCGCCGCCACTTTGCCAACGCCATACACCGGAAGCCGATGAATTCCATTCGATATTTTCAACCCATTGCAGTAACCGGCATCGGCATGATCACCGCGCAGGGGAGCACTGCGGAAGAATCCTGGCGGGGAATTGTGGCCGCCAGGGATGCGCTCCGGCCATGGAGTGGATCATTGCCGGCCGCATTAAGGCATATCAAAGTCGCGGCGTGTCCCGATTTTGATGGCCCGACTGATTTGCCAAAACGATTCTGGAATAAACTGTCGCGCACGCAGCAACTCGCCTGCATCAGTGCGGATGAGGCGTTGCGGGCCGCGGATTTGCCGTCAAGGCAGATTTCCACCGATTCTCCGATGGGGTGCTTTGTCGCGACGACGGTCTGCGGGATGGATCTATCCGAGCGGTTTTACCAGCAATACCGGAGTAACGCGGATGCGGCGGATTTGGATTTGATGCGCCGCATGCAGTCTTATGAAGTGCTGGCATTGTTGCAACGGCGGCATCGCTTTTCCGGTCCGGGATACATGAATCTGACAACGTGTGTCGGTTCGGCCATGGCCATTGGCGCGGCGTGCGATGCCATTCATGCCGGCCGATGTGATGTGGCATTGGCCGGCGGAACCGAGGCCCTGTGCCAACTGTTAATATCCGGATTCCATTCGTTGCGGCTTGTTGCGCCGGATGGGTGTCGTCCGTTTGACCGCAATCGTCCGGGCATTACGGTGGGTGAAGGTTCGGCCATGCTGGTGTTGGAGTCCATACCAAGCGCGCAACGGCGTGGAGTAAATCCCATCGGTTATATTACGGGCTTTGCCGCCACTTGCGATGCGTTTCACATCACCAAGCCTGCACCCACGGCAAATCAGGCCGCGCAGGCCATTCGGCAGGCTTTGCACGCAGCGCGACTGACGCCGCCGGCGATTGATTACATTAACGCCCACGGCACCGGCACGCACGATAATGATGCCACCGAAGCTCTGGCCTTGGCGCAGGTTTATGATAAATTCCCGGATATACCTCCGGTGAGTTCCACCAAGCGCCTCACGGGACATACGTTTGGCGCTGCCGGGGCCATTGAGGCGGCTATCTGCCTGCTGGCGCTGCGGCATGGCGTGTTACCGCCCAATGCCGGTTCCCTCGATCCTGATCCGCAATGCCGCCTTCCATTGGTGCGTAACGCGACGGCCAAAAAGATCGCCACGGCGCTATCGTGTAATCTCGCATTCGGTGGCAATAATACGGCTCTGGTATTGGCGCGCGAAGCGCCAGCAGACGCGTGCGGGGAGGTGGGGGCATGAATATGGCAAAAATGGCGCTTTGTGGTTGGGGTATTTACAGCGATCAATTCGCCAACGCCGCCGCGCTGGTCGCATCGGTCCGTCAGACTAAAAATATTGCCGGTGCCACCGCCGGCAAAGGCTTAAGTGCGGCCGCTGACATTACACCAACGCCTGATCCGGAGTTGGAATCAGCCCTGCATGGTATGGATGAAGTAAGCCAATATGCTTTTCGCGCCCTGCATGAAGCATTGCAAGGCGCGCGGCAAAGCTCCGGCAGCATATCGCTGGATCGCACTGCGTTACTGCTGTTGTCAAACTGGGGGCCAATGGACAACACGGTAAGCTTTTTGGACAGCATGCTGGACGCGGATGGACGTTATGCTTCGCCCCGCCATTTCACGCGGTCAGTCTATTCCACCGTGGCTTCGCATGCCGCCATTTATTTTGGCATTCACGGCCCATGCGAAACCCTGGCGCACGGGCAATGGCCAATGTGCGGTGTTCTGGATCGCGCTGCGGATTTGCTGGCTTCCGGCCGCGTGGATCACGTCATTGCCTGTTGGGCTGACCAGGCTTCCACCATTGCCAAAGACTTATGCCGCCGCTCCGTACAGGGGCTTAAACGCCTGGAATTTGTGCGTTTTACTCTGGCGGCAACCGGCTACGGGGCTGTGGCGGTTGTCCTGCGGCGAACCGCAGACGCCTCACCGGCGGACATGCTTATGGAGGTTCCCAATCAAACCGTTGCGCCAGCCGCCGCCGCCAGTGCACTGGTTCCACAATTTCAGATTCACAGTTTCCCCACAGACCAAGCCGTCCATCTTGCCGTGGCGATTGCCACCGCTGAAGCGGCAACCGACCAATCAGAAATTCAATGCGTTGAAACCAGCACTCGCCAAGGCACCAGAATCGTGCGCATTATTCCAAACGTCCACGCCGGGGCGTGAAAAACCCTCGGCCATAAAAAGAAAATGCTGTTCGTTAAGAAATGTTGTGCGCGTTTGCCGGCACAGACTCCAATTTGCCAGCGTTTGGTGGCATCGGTTACCATTTTTCATTAACGCAACGGCCTGGCGCTGCTGCGGTGAGTTAATTGTTGGTATTTTGGATAACCACTGATGGAATATCGGGTTGGAATTGGATATGACCTGCATCGCACGCAGGTGGGACGGCCTCTGGTTTTGGGGAATATTACCATTGAGCACCCATTTGGGCTTATCGGGCACTCGGATGCGGATGTGGTGATTCATGCGTTGATTGACGCGATTACCGGCGCGGCGGGCTTGCCGGACGTGGGGCAGTTGTTTCCGAATTCCGATCCGCAATATCATGGTATTGATTCGGGGCGGCTACTGGAACACACCGTCATGGAGCTCCAGAAAACGCGGTGGACCATCAATAATGTGGATGTGGTCATTATTGCGCAAAGCCCCAAGATTTCTCCACATAAACCGGCCATGCAGCGGCGGCTGGCGGAGTTGCTGCGGATTTCGGCGGACTTGGTGAATATCAAAGGCAAGACCAACGAAACGGTCGATGCGGTGGGACACGAACAAGCCATTGCCTGCCATTGCGTGGCACTGTTAAAACGCGACGTGTAGAATCTCAACGGATGATTTTCGGCGGCAAGTTGAGCGGCACTCTGGAGCCATCATGCGAATATTGGGTATTGATCCGGGGTTGCACCTGACCGGGTATGCGGTGGTGGAGGCGAAGCGATTTCAACCCCGGCTTAGCGAAGCGGGGGTCATCCGGTTAAATCCGCGCATGGATGCGTCCAAGCGGCTGGTGGAACTCCACGCGCAGGTGTCGGAACTGCTGAAAGAATTTGCGATTGATCAAATGGGCGTTGAGCAGCTTTATGCGCATTATAAGCATCCGCGCACCGCGATACTCATGGGGCACGCGCGGGGGGTTATTCTGCTGGCCGCGGCGCAGTTGGAAGTGCCCATTACACATTTACCCAGCACGCTGGTAAAAAAAATGATCACCGGCAACGGTCACGCCGGCAAGGCGCAAATCCAAAAGTCGGTGATGATGTTGTGCCATTTGCCAAAACCGCCAACGCCGGCCGATACCGCGGATGCCATTGCCGTAGCATGGGTTCTGGCCAATCGGCTTACCCGCATCGGCAACTGAAAATTGCCATCGTCGCACCGCGCGGATATGTTACATCGGCAATTGGAAGGCGTTAACGCCTGGAGATGTGATGCTGATTTTGTTGGTAGTGAATCTGGTACTGCTGCTGGTGGTGGCGGCGATTGTCATGGTCATGCTGCTGCGCCAAAATGGCGATGTGCTCAAGACTCACGTGGAGAATCTGGAAAAAGCAATCGACAAAATGGAGCGTTCGGTCCGCGAAGACCTGGCGCAGAACCGGCAGGAAAACATCACCACAGCGCAAAAGGCGCGGGAAGAACTCGCGGCAAACCTGAAAAATGTCGGTGACAGCCTGACCCGGCAACTTGGGGGATTATCGCTATCGACCGAACAACGGCTCGATGCGGTGCGAGCTTCCGTGGAACAGCGGTTGACAGCCCTGCAGACGGAAAATTCCCTGAAACTTGAACAAATGCGGGCCACCGTGGATGAAAAGCTGCAAAGCACGCTGGAGAAGCGGCTGGGAGATTCATTCAAACTGGTTTCCGATCGTTTGGAGCAGGTTCACAAGGGGTTGGGGGAAATGCAGAGCCTGGCGGGCAGCGTTGGGGATCTCAAGCGGGTGATGACCAATGTGAAATCGCGCGGTATCTGGGGCGAAGTTCTGGTGGAGAATCTACTGTCCCAGATTCTAAGCCCGGGTCAGTTTGAAAAGAATTTCAAGCCGCGGGAATCCACCGGAGAAGTGGTGGAGTTTGCCATTAAGCTTCCGGGGCGGTCGGAAGACGGTCAGGAATCGGTGTGGCTGCCGATTGATTCAAAATTTCCAAAAGAGGATTTTGAAGAATTGGGAAATGCGCAGGATCGGGCGGATGTCGCGGCGGTGGAAGCGGCGGGGCGGGCATTGGAAGGGCGGATAAAACTGTTTGCCCAGGACATATCCGGAAAATATCTGAATCCGCCGCGCACCACCGATTTTGGAATAATGTTTCTGCCCAGCGAGGCGTTGTATGCGGAGGTTGTACGCCGAGTGGACCTTGTGGAGCGGATACAACGGGATTATCGCGTTGTCATTGCCGGGCCAACCACCCTCGCGGCGCTGCTGAACAGCCTGCAGATGGGCTTTCGCACACTGGCCATTCAACAGCGATCCAGTGAAGTGTGGAAAGTTCTTGGGGCCGTGAAAACCGAATTCGGAAAATTCGGCGATCTGCTTGATGGCGTGAAAAAGAAACTGGACCAGGCGTCGAATACCATTGAGGATGCGGCCCGCAAATCCCGCACCATCGGCACCAAGCTTCGCAAAGTGCAGGAATTGCCGGTTGGTGATGCGGCAAGCATGCTGAATCTGGAGAACGCGGAAGATAACGACGCGGCCGAGTAATATCCGGAACGCGGAAAATTATTGCCACATATAAAAGAAATTCGGGTGCAGCAGCGAACTCATATCCGCGCCACCCAGATTCAGATTCATTAAATTAACCTGCTGGCCGCGCGGCGCGGGCATGTTGTCGCGTGCGTAAATCGATCCGCTGGACTGGCTGTCGCGTCTATAAAGTACGACATTGGCATGGCGGATATGGGCCATTTGTTTTGCCAGTTTAATCGCTGATTCCAAACCACCCAGGCCGTTGATGAGGTGATCGTGAAACGCATCTTCACCCGTCACGGGACGGCCATCGGTGAGTGTTGGCCAGTCGGCCGCATTCACATCCGGGTGGGAATGTTTTACGATATTGAGGAACCGCGCATAAAACTGCGTGACAAAGCCTTGAATGATCTTCCTGTTTTCCGGTGTCATGGCATGAAATGGCGATGCGGTATCTTTATTGGGGCCGCTGACAAAAACCGGGGCCTGCACGCCGAGGTAGCGCAGTGTGCGGTGAAAATTAAACAACTGCACGATCACGCCGATTGAGCCGGTAATGGTGGTTGGATAGGCCATCTGGTAATCAGCCGCGCAAGAGACGTAATAGCCGCCGCTGGCGCAAACATCCATCATGGAGGCAATAACCGGCAGGTGGGTTTTACGCTTAAAGGCGAGAAGCTCATGGTACATCATGGCGCTGGCGGTAACGGTGCCTCCGGGCGTGTTCATACGCAGGACGACCGCTTTAACGCGGGGATCATGCTCAATATTGGCAAGCGTTTCCTTCAGATCACTGACGGGGTTGTGTCCGCCGCCGAATAATCCACCGGCCGAGCCATCCATGAGCATGCCGCTGATATTAACAATGGCGATACGATTGCTGACAAACCAGTGGGTGCTTTTTTTTACCATCCGCGGATGAATGCCGCCATGCGTTGGCACCAGACTGATCTGGATGGTGCGATCGGCGCATCCGGTCAGAACCAGCAGTGACAGCACCAGCCCGCCGGCCAAAAATTGCCTCCCCGCGCGGGAAATCAGTCGCCGGGCACAACTCGAAACGGTAAGACTTTTGAGCATAAATCATGTGCTCCTGGTAAAAGTTTTCGGCGCAGAGTGGGAAAAATCGTCTAAGGCTTCTTGCGTTCCACAATTTGCATGAGATTACCTTCGCAATCAACAAAGGAAATCAATCTGCCGCCGCCAACCGCGCCCACGACAGAGCCGACAAATCCAACCCCCTGACCGGCGAGATGGGCATAGGCTTCATCGAAATCCTCCACCATCCAGGCGACATGGCTGATGCCGGGATCATGGCTTTCGCGCGGGCGGCGAACATGCTCATTGCGCGGCATGACTTCAAGCATCATGCCGCCCAAAGTATTTCGGCAGGTGGGCGGGCCGATCAGATACGTGCGTTGGCCGGAACTTTCCATGGGTTCGGTCTGTGCAAGAATGACCATGCCGAGCATCCGACTGTACCATTGCACCATCTGCTCGGTGTTATCCGCAGCAATCGCCACATGATCCAAGCCGCTGGTTAATTTTATTGTCACCCTTTGCGCTCCGTTCAATTTAACTGGGCAGTGGGATTGTGTTGCGTCAATCAACTTCTTTGGCGTTGATCCACCGCATCATCTTACGCAATTTACGGCCAATGATTTCGACGGGGTGTTTGGCGTCCGCTTCGTAGAGCGCTTTGAATTTAGGCTTGCCGGCGCGATGTTCGGCCATCCATTCCGCGGCAAATTTTCCGGAAGTTATTTCGTCGAGAATCTTCTGCATTTCTTTTTTAGTTTCATCCGTGACAATGCGCGGCCCGCGGGTGAGATCGCCATATTCAGCGGTATTGCTGATGCTGTAGCGCATGTAATTCAATCCACCCTGATAAATCAGATCGACAATGAGCTTGACTTCATGCACGCATTCAAAATATGCCATTTCCGGGGGATAGCCGTTTTTCACCAGGGTTTCAAAGCCGGCCTTGATTAAAGCCGACAGCCCGCCGCACAGCACGGCCTGTTCACCAAACAGATCGGTTTCACATTCGTTCTTAAAGCTCGTTTCAATAATACCGGCGCGGGCACCGCCCACGCCGTTGCCCCAGGCCAGGGCTGTTTTCATCGCGTGGCCGGTGGCATTCTGATGCACCGCAACCAGACACGGCACGCCGCCGCCTTTGACATATTCACTGCGTACCAGATGCCCCGGTCCCTTGGGGGCAATCATTACGACATCAACATCTTTAGAGGGTACAATTTGTTTGAAGTGAATGCTGAATCCGTGCGTGGCACCGAATGTTTTGCCCGCTTTAAGATGCGGCCCGATATCACGGGAGTAAATTTCCGGCTGCAATTCATCGGGCAATGTGGCGATAATCAGATCAGCCGCTTTAACGGCTTCCGGAATCGGCATCGGGTCGAATCCATGTTCAATGGCGAGCTTGCCGTTGGCGGAATCACGACGATTAGCCACGATGACTTTTACACCGCTGTCACGGAGGTTCTGGGCATGGGCGTGGCCTTGTGAACCGTAACCCAGTACCGCCACGGTTTTTCCGGCCAAACCGGAAATGGGCGCTTCGTTCTCGTAATAAATTTTCAGTGTGGTTTCGTTTCCTGACATCTACTTTACCTTCTGCTATAAGCCTTGTTACTACAACAAAATCGACAAGGCTATAAGAATAGAGGATCAATCGCGGAGGGTCAAATAGTCGCATTCGTCAATCATTGCGGATCAAGCGAACAACAACGCAATACTTTGCGCCGTCGAGCCAGAAGCATGACGCCCATCGCGCCGGTCCCGGCAAGCACCAGACTCAATGTGGCGGGGACTGGCACAACGGATTGTGGTGATGGAATTGTCAGTGTGATGGCATTGACCAATATTTGACCTTTGGACGCAGTTATGGTCAGGAAATGTTTTTTCAAGGTGAAATTCGTCAGCGAAAATCCCACTGTGCTGGTGCCTCCCGCACCGGGCGCTGCAATTGTTTGAATGCGCGTGCCAACGTTGCCCGCCACGCCGGAATACGCAATGGCGGCAACATCGGCATTGGAGGTGCCGGCAATTGTGATTGTGGCACTGTCCGGCGTGCCAGCCTGGGAGGCCAACTGAATCAGTGATGTTAAATCAAGCTGCAAAAAGCCGTCGAAGGTTGTCGTGATTTTGCTGACGGTGGCGGTGTAAGTGAAAAGTTCATTGTTGGTCTGGTAGCTACCGGGCGGCGGATAGGGCAGTGTGCCAGCATTCACACCCAAACCCTTGACGGAAGCGGTGCGAGTTTCTCCATAAAGATCGGTTGGCGAAATTTGAATCTTTTTTTTCGCCTGCTTTTCGGATTCATATCCTGTGGCTGTGATGGCAAGGTTTGGATTGCCGGTCGGCGGCGGCCCCTTGGTAATTGCGCCGGTATAAGATTGTGTTGTCGCCAGTAGTCCGGAATCGATGGCAAAATTCCAGGTTATGGTGGTCGAAGCGCGTACCACCGAGCCGGCAGAACATGCCGCCGCCAACGCCAGGCAATACGTCGCTCGACTCAATAATTTTCCAGGCGCATGCCAATGATTTGTAAATGGGGTAATGGCTCGTTGCGCTACGGACACGTCCATTGTCCTTTCCACGGGAGCACATCCTTGCCGACTTGCCGTCACACATCATGCGTGGTGTAAGTCGGGTTCCCGTTTGGTTAATCCATTTCTGGAGAAACAGCCTTGCAGTCCATAACCATGCAAAAGTGTATCAAAAACCAGTTAAAATGCAAGTAATTCGCGAGCATTCACAGCCCGGTCATCGCCATCGTCCGTTCTCGAACCGCAAGAGACCCAAAGAACGCAAAGATAATGTTCCGTCTATTCCCGATGTGCCGGGACTCATTGATCAAAGAAATTGCAATCAAAAGCTTGATGCGGAAGCATCACCGTTGGTCGCGGAACGGTTTATGCTGGCCAAATCACAATTTCATTCGTGACACGCGGCGTCTCTCGTGCCGAATGAGGGTGCGGCGAAAATCCAGAGGCCATTTCGCATTCAACTTGACGCTTCCGCATCAAGCTAATGCCTCACTGTCATACTCCCCAAATACGTGGCACGCCTCTACGCTTTAAGGCCGCCTTTTAGGTGGTAATTAATGAATATTGCATAAATAATTATCACGCAATTGGATTCGACATTTGCGATTTTTCGTGGTAGGGTTTCCAGTGGTGTTAAATCGTTGGTCATACAATGAAACGCATTGGTGGAGTAACAGGCATGGTAAAACGCGGCACATCCGGGTCCATTTTCATTTTGACGCTCATGACGGTCATTTGCATAACAATTATGCTCTTGCCCGTCGGAACGATTCAGGCGGTGGAACTGCATACTCCATTGAAATTTCAATTTGGCCCCGGCCGACATGTTCCGGGGTATATCCAGGTGTTGCCGGATATGGCCTATACACCAAAGAGGGGCTATGGCTTTGATTTGGGCTTCAAGGTAAAAGGGGTACATCGGAGCAATTCAGCCGGGGTGCGGGGGGCATTTGTTACCAGCCGCAAGCCATTTTTCTTTTCCATCGCGCTGCCGTCCGGCAATTACAATGTCACGCTGACGCTCGGCGACCTTCACGGCAAATCGGTCACGACGGTCAAAGCCGAACAGCGACGGCTGATGTTCAAGAAAGTTGTTACCGCGCCCGGCACATTTATCACACGCACATTCACGGTTAATACCCGATCCCCGGAAATCTCCACCGGCGGCAAGGTGCGATTGAAGCCGCGTGAGGTCGGTTCGCTCGAATGGGACAACAAATTGACCATCGAATTCAGCAATGCGCGGCCGTGTTTGTGTGCCATGACCATCACCCGCGCCCATCCGATTACCCTGTTTATTGCCGGTGATTCAACGGATACCGATCAGCGGTTTGAACCCTGGTGCAGTTGGGGCCAGATGATTACGCGATTTTTCGTTCCGCGTCGCGTGGTGGTGGCCAATTACGCGGAAGATGGCGAATCAGCCAATAGCTTTATCTGGGAAAATCGCCTGAAGAAAGTCATGAGCGTTATCAAGCCGGGCGATTATCTGTTTATAGAGTTCGGCCATAATGATCAGCATGAACGCGGAAAAAATGCGGGCCCGAAAAATGAGTACCGCAAATCCATTCTCACCATGATCGCCCAGGCCCGCGCCCATCATGCCATTCCGGTTCTGGTCACACCAATGGCCCGACGGCTCTATCGGCATGGCAAAATTTTCAACAGCCTCGGCGGTTTCCCTATTGAAATGCGGTTGATTGCAAAACAGCAGAATGTGCCGCTGATTGATCTCAATGCCATGAGCACGATATTTTTTAATAAGCTTGGGCCGGAAGGGTCCAAAGTCGCATTTGTGGATCGCACGCACAACGATGATTACGGTGCGTATGAAATTGCAAAGTGCGTCATTCTGGGCATCCAAAAAGATCATTTACCATTGGCCCGATTTATCCGTCCCGGATTAAAGCCCTTTAACCCGGCGCATCCGGATGCGTTAAGCTCATTTCATATTCCGCGCGATCCACAATATTCCACCGTTAAGCCATCGGGTTGGTAATTTTGCATTCGACCGCCGCACCGCTTGCCTTTGACCGTGGATGATAAAGTCGCGGATTTTCGCAACCGCATGCACCGTTATGCGTTATAAACTCCATGGGCCTGTCCGTGTATTGGCCGGGCTTGTGATGGGGCCGAATTGTGCCGCATGCAATCATTCGGCGGGAGAGTCGTTATTATAGGGCGGGTGGTGGATTTTCCGGTTTCCGCGTAACGACGGTGGTTTTGTGAAACTTCAAGACTTGAAACGACCCGAAACAATCAAGGTGGCGGCGGCCGGGCTGCTAATTGTCATTGCGGTAGTCTATCTGGCGATACATTTAAGTTCACTTTTCGGTCGCCCTGCGTCCAATGCTGTGGCGTTTTATCAAGTTTTTCGTCCGGCCGGTGTCAACCCGTTTCGTCCGATCAGCGCCTCCAATCCGGCCAATCCCTCATCCAAATTTGCCACGGTAACGTACAAATTTGCGGATGTTCAGGGTGCTGTGGATCTCATAAATTATCCCAGCGACCCGACGCGAGCGTTGAATGTAAAAATCGAGCCGGTGACGCCCCGGGGCGTGCCTCCATGGGTGGGCCAGGTTAAAGCGGTTTCCGATCCCGCCGGGCAGGCTTTGGTGTTTGCACAATTGCGCGGCCCCTGGTTGATGCGGCGCTGGCTCATTGATGCGCATTTGAGCAAAAGCCAGATGAACGTTGTGGCATTGGATCAGCAGCAGTTTCAATCGGCCTTGGCTATGCTGGCGCAGTCGCAGCAGCAGGGGCTGGAAGATCCGAATCTTCTGGCACGAGTACAGAAGGCATTAAAGGAATTTTTGAAGATGGCGGGACATGTTTCCAAGCCCGGACCGAAGCGCGAGGCGGCGAGAAAAGTTATGGACTTGGCCCGTCGGTACGCTGCTGAAATTCAGGAACATGTTAACCAGGTGAGATCGAAGTTTGTCAGTAAAATTCTTGGACAGTTATCAGACCAGGAAAGATCAGATCTTGCAGCACGCATCGCACCAATTATGCGCCGCTTCAATTAAGGTCTGACCGGCGGCCCGGAAAAGCCGATGTGGGATTTTTGTGTGCGTGGAAGTTGACCCGGAGGCCATCGCGGGGAAGGGTGCCGTAGCGCGGTTGGCGGTTTGTGCGCGCCGATAAAAATGCCGGAAAATCAGCGTTTTCAGGCTCGTTATCGGATACCGGGATTTTATGGACGTTCACTCATGTAACATCGTTTGCTGGCCGATGATACAAGTGCCTGTTCAACAATGCGTGTTCCCGGAGGGGGCCGCATGAGTGCTCAAATAGTGTTGATTTGGGCACTATTGTGACTTTTTTGTGAGCGGACTGTTTATGTCAGTAGACGAATTGGTCGAATCACTGCGAAAGATTGTTGCCCCACGCAGAACGTCATCAGGCACCGGGCCTTCCAGCAATGTAGTGGCTTTTGCCAAAGCACCGGCATCCACCACCGCGCTGCCATCATTCGCGGCGGGAGAAAAACCTATGCCGCGGGTCATCAAAATGATCGCCCTGGATATGGATGGCACGCTGCTAAGCCCCAAGGAATCTATCACCCCGCGGGTACATCATGCCATTCATCTCGCCGCCAAACGGGGAATTCATGTGGTGCTGGCAACGGCCCGTCCGCCGCGCAGCGTTCGCTTTTATCATCGCGCATTGAAATTGCAAACTCCGATCATCAGCCATAACGGAGCGCTGATCTGGGATGAAAATCAAAAATGCGTGATCCGTCATGTCAGTTTGCCGCATGCCCTGGTAAGACGGGTTATTGATTACGCCCGCCTGCGGTGTCCGGAAGTTATTCCGAGCGTGGAAATTATTGACAAGCTATATTCCGACCATTTTGGTATTGTGCCGGCGGAGGCCATCCCCACGGGGCGCTGCTTTAACCCGGATGTCATTGCGGCCATGGAGACATTCCTGCATGTTCCGGTAACGCGCATTATGTTTCATGCCAAACCGTCCATTATCGAAGAGTTGTATCAGTCGCTGCCACGAAAATTCGCCAATCGCATCGCCCTGTTCCGCAGTGATTCCCGGCTGCTGCAAATTGTGGCGCCGGAGACCAATAAGGCCATGGCCCTTGATTTTGTCTGTAAATCCTATGGTATAACCCGTGATAATGTTCTGGCGGTGGGTGATAATGCCAATGATCTTCCCATGTTGCAGTGGGCGGGCGTCAGTGCCGCAATGGCCAACGGGCCGGAACATATTCGCAAGGCCGCCCGGCATGTCGTGCCTTCAAACCGCGAAGACGGCGTGGCCGTGGCCATTGAGCGTTTCGCGCTGGCGTGAATGGATGCATGATATATACTCATGTCATGCAAACAACACGTGATCAGACAACCACCCCTGTGCCGCCGGCAACCTGCCGCGAGGCAAGTATTCTTTTCCGTCTTTTGGATTCCGGAATTTTTCTCGGTGCACTGGTCAGCGTCACAACGCTGCAATCCTGGCGCTGGATCGATCTGCGGTTTGCCGGCGGATTTACCGCATTTTTTCTGCCATGGCTCTGGCTGCTCAGTTTAATCTTATTACAATTACTCCGCTATCGCCCCGCCACGGATATTTCAATCGACAGTGCGTGGCGGCTAAATCGGATGCTGCTTTTGCCATCGGCGATCATCGCGGTGGTGCTGCTGCTGAACACACTGACGTTTTATCATCTAAAAATGGCGCTGCACGGCCGTATGCCCTGGTACGTTCCCATGTGCCTGCCGGTATTGATTGTCTTATGCGGCTGGCTTGTGCTCCGTCCGGATTATGTAACAAGTGTCCGTTGTGCCAAGGCGCAAGGTGTCGGTGCTCCCTGGCGAAGCATTCGATATACGCGCTACGACCTGATCTTCATGGCGGGAATGTTATTCATTTTATTATGGATATTTCATGGAATGTTTCTTTCCAATCCTCCCCCGCGCGCGGTGGATGCCGATGTTGCCGTGGTGCTGGGAGCCGGGACGGGACCGGGGGATACCTGCGGCTACACACTGCGGCAACGGGTGCTGGAAGGCGTAGCGCTTTATAAGATGCACCGCACCAAACGGTTGCTGCTGACCGGGCGCGCCCCACGGGGTTCAACCAATCCTTATGAAAATGAACCGTTGGCAATGCTCAAACTGGCGTTGGCCAAGGGTGTACCGGCAAAAGCCATTATTGTGGATTATCACGGTAATAATACCCGGTTCAGTGCTTATGATGCTGTCGCGCTGATAAAGGCCGCCCATTGGCATAAAGTCATCGCGGTAAGTTCGGAATATCATCTGCCCCGTACCGCTCTGGCCTTCCGTCAATTGGGCGTCAATGTATGGACCGTTCCGGCATTAGCGGGTATCTGGCGGCAGGCCAACCCATGGGCAATAGTGCGGGAGCTTGCGGGCTATCCAGTTTATTGGCTGGATCAGAATTATCACCGGCCGGAGCATATTCCATGACCCTGGCAAAACCCAATATCCGCGTGATTAAATCCAGCGGAGCGTTGCATTTATTTGATGGCGCGACGTTAATAAAAACGTATTGCTGTATTACCGGTTCAAATTCCGGTGATAAGCAAGTGGAGGGCGACCGCCGGACTCCGGAGGGGTGTTTTAAGGTCGTATTTAAGAATCCGATGAGCAAATTTCATCTTTCCATGGGTTTGAATTATCCCAATAAGGAAGATGCTGATCGTGGATTGGCACAGGGGCTGCTTACGGCGGAAATGCACAGGCAATTGATGGATGACCTCTTGCACGGTGATATGTCGGATCAAATGGTGCAGGACCGGGTTTGGAAAACACCCCTGGGAGGGGAAATATTTATTCATGGCTGCGCTGAGGGCCGCACCGGCACGGCCGGATGTATTGCGGTCAGTAATGCGGACATGACGGAACTTTTTGAATTATGCCATCTGGGGACGGACGTTGAGATTGTGGCATAGAAATCTATATTTGCGAGGGTCACACCGGCGATGGGATATTCCATGCCCATGTTGCGCCGGTAGTGCCGCGTGGTGGCGAAACCGGCCGGCCTGGATCAGGTGCAGACAATGACTTCGGACGCTTTAATTGTCGATGGCCTCCGCCGGATTGCCGGTATAGGAATAGCCTGACCAGCATTTTGCGGTGCGGGGAATCATCGGCGGAGGCAGTAGCCGGTTGGGCCGTCGTGGATTAGACTTTAGCGATGTTCAGGGGAAGCGATGCCGAAGGGGTTTCGGAGGTTGGCGCATTCTCCGTGCGGATGGATTGATGGCATTTGATAATGTATGGTAATTCAATATTGCTGATGGCCGCTGGATTGGTGTTGGGAGGCTTTCTGATCATCGTCAGTTTGGCCCGACGATCAGCCCGGACGGCCGCGTATATCAGTATTATTTCCCTGCTGGCGGCACTGGCGGCGGCAATGTTGGCAATCATACGCCGGCTCGCCCATGCAGGCATTCCGGGGCAATCGCAATCCCATGTTCTGATGTTTAGCTGGCTGCCGCTGCCGAACATCACCCATGCCGTCGCGGCATCCATGATCGTGTTTGGCATTTCCAGTGGTTCACTGAATCTCTCCTTTTTCATGCTGTTTTTGTTCATTGCGTTGTTGTCACAAGTGCACGTCCTGGGAATGCTGAAATACAAGTCCCTGCGGGCGGACTACTTTGCCATGGTCAACTTGACCACGTTTCTCCTGATTCTGGCGGCATTATCAATTAATATCATGCAATTGTATCTGGTATTGGAACTGGCGGTTTTTGCGGCATGGTGCATGATCGAGTGCGGTAACCGTCCGCCGGAGCGGGTCATAGCCCGGCCAATCCTGTTGCCGCACGCGATTGCCGATGCGTTGTTTTTAATTGGGATTATTATTTTTACGCTGCATGGATCGCCGTTGGATCGCCAGATTCTTTTTGGTCATGCCCCATTGCGATCGTCGGGAGTTTTGCCTAATCTGGAACAACCCATCGTGGAATTGGCACGCTGGTTCCCCGGATTAACCTGGCGGAGTCTCGGTGGCGTATGCGTGGCGGCTGCGGGATTGGCAAAGTCGGGGCAGTTTCCGTTTCATACATGGGTTCCTGAAACGATAACCGGCGTTTCCAGCGCCAACGCGCTAGTTTCCGGCACGGTCATTGCGGGCGGCGGGGTGTTGATATTGGCGCATTGTGCCGGTCTGCTGAATCTCAATGCCGGTCTGACGGTGGCGATGATGGGGGCCACCACGCAATTCTGTGCATCGTTGATTGCATTGGTGCAGAAAGATATGAAGCGCGCTTTAGCGTGGCTGTTAATTGCCCAGGGCGGATTAAACATGCTGTTTTTCGGCTCCGGCGATTTTGCGGCGGGCTTATTGGGCGCGATGTTGACCGCGCTGGTTTATTGCGGGTTGTTTCTGACTGCTGGAACGGTGTTACGGGCCAGTGGTGGACAACGTGATATCACACAGCTCGGCGGGGCGTGGAGAAGACTGCCGATTACCGCAATTGTCAGTGGTATGCTGCTATTGGGCGGGGCCGGCGTGGGGCTTTCCGGCATGACCGCGGTCCTGCGGGCGGGATTGCTGCATGTGCACGCCTACGGCTGGCGCATCGGTGAGTTTGGCAAATATCTTTACTGGGTGCCCGTTGTGATGTGCTATGTGACGGCACTGGCGATGGCGCGGTGGTGGTGGCTGATATTTGCCGGTAAAGTCCGCGGTGAGCCTCTGGAGGAGGGGGAATTGGCCGTGCAAACGTTTCCGCTATTAGTATTGCTTGTCGGGGCAATCATAGCAGGCGAGCCATTTGTTGATCTCTCCGGCATGTTTACACATGTCATGGGATCACCGGGGAACCAGAGCCTGAAATACATTCCATCAGGGCTGGCCGGAATGTTATTGCGTCCACTGGCATGGCTGGGACCGGTGGCGTTGGCGGTGGTGGCTTTGATCTATGCCGGTGGTGTGGAAAAAGCGGATATGCTGCGCCGCCGCGCCGGGCCGAATTTGGTGTATCGGTGGCTGATCGCGGATATGTATTTTGCGGATTTATTCCTAGCGGTTCTGGGCTTTCCCGCCAGTACCATCGGCCGTGTGCTGGCCTTTCTGGATCGGTGGGTGGTGGAATGGCTGATGGTAACGTTGGCGGTGCTGACCCGGCTGGCCAGCATTCTTGTGGCGGCGGCGGAAACCGGACTGAATGTCTCATTTTGGGAGCGCCTGGACCGTCCGTCGCGCGTTGCCGCCTATCGTTTCGCTGCAATAAAGGCCAATCGACCGTTTTTGTATATCTTTATGGCAATACTGCTATTATTGCTCTGCACGCTTGCGGCGGTGGTAATAAGCCGGTAAAGGTTTCCGGGCGTTACCGCGGATGATTCAATCCGTGGAAATAGAAGAAAGGTTGACTTGAAACCATTTATATACAGCTCCATTTTGACCTGGCTGATGGTATTGCCGCTAATTGGCGCATTTGTGCTGGGCATATTGCCCATCAGCCGCCCAAGGCTCATCCGCTATAGCGCCATTGCGGTCAGCGCGGGCAATATGCTTATTGCCCTGGCCGCAGCGCGCTTATTCAACTGGTCGCGGGCCTTTGCACAAACCCCGCAATTGCAACAAAATGTGATCTGGTTCCGGGATTTGAATGTCCACTATCACGTCGGCGTTGATGCGATTTCCCTGCTGGTTATTCTGATGCTTTGCGGCATAAGCCTGATGAGTGTGATGGCCAGTTATGGCGTCAATGCGCAGGTGAAGGCGTACTATGTGGTGCTGCTGCTGTTGGAGGGATGCGTGGTTGGGGCCGCGGCCAGCATGGACTTGTTTCTGTTCTATCTGCTAAGTACGCTTTCGCTGTTTCCATGCTTTCTGCTTGTTGGCGTATGGGGTGGAGGACGCCGGCGGCCCGCGGCATTAAAACTCGCGTTGTTCTGGATCACCGGTTCCGCGGCGATGCTTGGCGCATGCCTGATGATCAGTCTGGCCACGCGCGGCGTCGGGGGATTGCCGCAGGGCACGTTGAACTTCACGCGGATTGCCAATGAGCCGCTGCTGCGCGCGGCGCTAAGCCCGGCCAAACCGTGGACGACCAGCGCATTTTGGCTGCTGACGCTCGCTGTGATGATCCGCCTGGGCAGTGCGGGCGTGCATTTCTGGTTGCCGGACGCGATGGCGGAATCCGCGGCTCCATCGGCGATGATGATTATTGGTTCACAGTTTGTTCTTGCCGGTTATGCGCTGGATCGCATTGTCGTGTCCATATTTCCGTTGCAACTGGTAATCTGGCAAAACACCCTGGCAATCGTGGGTGCCGCCGGGGTTATCTATGGCGCACTGTGCGGACTGGCACAAAGTGATTTTCGACGGGTTATCGCTTATTGGCTGATCGTGCAGGCGGGCTATGTTCTCCTGGGTGTTGTCGCCGGCAACATCACCGGCTTCAACGGCGCATTTCTCCTGAGCCTGGCGGCGGCGGTAACGACTCTGGGGCTGTTGTGGACCAGTCATGTAATAGAAATAAGGGCCGGCCACCGGGATCTTCCGCGCCTCGGAGGGCTGGCGCAGTTGATACCGGATTTATTTTTATTCTCCATGATTGTGTTTATGTCTGCTCTGGCGCTGCCAGGGCTGGCGGTTTTCGGCGGCGATTTTCTGGCCATACTGGGAATGTTCCGTGCGGCATCCACCAGTGCTTCGGCCCTAAGCCTGTCCAGTAACGGACTATTACCCGCGGCGTTGATCATGTGTGTTACCATGGTACTGATGGCGGCGGTTTTACTTTGGACTATCGAGCGGCTTTTTTTTGGCCCCGCGCGTCCGGAACATCAACACTTTCACGCTCTGTCGGTGCGCGAACGAATGGTGTTCATACCCATGATCGTCGCGTTGTTGATCGGAGGTATTCTTCCAACCTTGCTGGTGCTGGGGCCGATTGAGCCGGTCCTCAAAGCCCTGGCGCACGTGATTGGCGCGGCACCCCGGTGACCGCCGCCGTGTTAGCGTAAACCGGGTTGGGAAAACATCAATGATGATGCGGATATTTATGGCTGAAACAACTGTGCAGGAGTGCTCCGGCTGACGTACCATGTTCTTGTCATCTTGGCACCGCAAATCGTGCTGCTGATTACCGTCGCACTGCTGGCTTTATGCGCAAAATTGAACGACGGCTCACCGCGGTCGATCCCCGCCATGATATGCTTTACCGGCATGGTTGTGGCATCGCTGGCGCAATTGCGGCTCTATGCCGTAGAGTCCACATCCCTGGGTACGGCGACAATCTGGCCAGGGATGGTTCTGGATCCGATGGGTTGGATTCTCAGTTTCGTCATATTTCTGATTGCCACTGTAAGCGTTATGACAAGGCGGCTGCGAAGTTACAGCGGCCAAGGTGATTTACGCTATTGCCTGCTGGTCACGATCAGCACATTGGCCTGGAGTATCATGCCGGCGCTGCACAATTTGCCGCTGATGGCGGGGTGTATGATGTTGGGCTCCCTGCCTCTGGTAAGTCTGTCGACATTCGGATCCGATCGCGACTGGCTGGGTTCACTGGAATTGCTGGCGGCGCTGGCTGTCATGCTGATTACCCTGTTGTTGCTGGTTTTTGGCGTCGGCGGAATACATCTGGTAAATGGATTGATCATCGTGCCGCCAAAATCGTCCGCTGCCGCCGCGATTCTGGTGGTATTGTTCCTTATGCCCAGTCTATTCTGGCTCGGCAGCCTGCCACTGGTCTGGTGGTTTGGTGATGCCGCGGGCCGGGAACCGGCGGCGGTATCATTTTTTGTGCTTCTGGCACCGTATATCGGATCCCTGGCGGCCTATTTGCGGATCGTCCATCGGTTGAATCAGATCAATCCGGCGGCGGCCCACATGGTCACGCTCACGATCATGGCGGCGGGAGCGATGGCGGTTCTGGCGTATGGAATAAGAGCGGTCTTACTGAATATTGTGCCCGATGTTCTGGGAAATGTTATTGGGGTGCTGGCGGGATGCACGTTGGTGACCATTGCGGCCGGCATGTCCATGCCCCATGTGGGTATCTCCAATCTGGTTGGATGCGGGTTGTTATATGCGCTAACTGCAGGAATCGCGATGGGGTCGGCGGCGGGAATAATGGGGCGACAAGCATTGGGGCTTAAGCAACAATGGCCGTCATTTGCCCGGGTGAAAGCTCCGCAAGCGTTCATGCTTCTGTTGGCTTTAATATCGTTGGGTGGGTTGCCGCCGACACTCGGCAGTGTCGCCCGGATCGGACTTATGCGAGTCATTGGGTCGAATTCACCCATGAGCCTATTTGTTTTGGGTTTCAACGTGCTTGGGATTTTATTGGGAAGTGCCGCAGCTCTGCGGGTAGGGGCTTATGCGCTGATGGGTGATCAAGAACCGATAAAGTCCGAGGCTCAGCCAGCCAGGGCTAAGCGGCGCAAGACGCGGCGAATGGCGGTCGGCGGGGTATTGCTGCTGCTGACAGCATGTGTGTTGAATGCCCTGGCATTGATGGCGTATAACCCGATCCAGCAGGTTGTCACCGCATTTGCGCCCGCGTGGACTGCTCGTTAAATATTGTCAGGATTGGTTGGTGCGGAAGCAACAGTGCATGGCCCATCGCGTGGTGGTGCCATCAGGCATAACAGTTGTGAATTGTGTCTGGAAATAACGCGTTTTCTTCGGTAACATCGATGTTCGGAACTTACGGTAGCACATTGCCGTGTAAATAATGGAAGGTAAAGATCATGAGTCGTATGGAACAGATGACTGTCAATTCGCCGCGAAACCGTCTTGTGGGGACAAACGCCAAAATTGGAATCCGGCCCGCCATCGATGGCAGGCGCGATGGCGTGCGTGAATCGCTGGAGAAGCAAACCATGGACATGGCACGCAGTGTTGCCCGGTTGTTGACCGGCAAATTGCGCCATGCGGATGGAACCAAAGTGCAGTGTGTTCTGGCGGATGGCACCATTGGTGGGTTGGCCGAAGCCGCGCTATGCGCGCGGAAATTTGCGGCTGAGGGGGTGGGGGTTTCCATTACTGTCAGCCCCTGCTGGTGCTATGGATCGGAAACCATGGACATGGAACCGTTGATTCCCAAAGCGGTGTGGGGTTTTAACGGTACCGAACGACCTGGCGCGGTATTTCTGGCAGCCGTGGGGGCGGCCCACAGTCAGAAAGGACTGCCCGCTTTTAATATTTATGGCCATGACGTGCAGGATGCTAATGACACCGAGATTCCATCGGATGTGCAGCAGAAGTTATTGCAATTTGCGCGGGCCGGCCTGGCGGTTGCAGCAATGCGTGGACGAACGTACTGTTCCATTGGCGGCGTATCAATGGGCATTGCGGGTTCAGCCGTGGATGCGGCTTTTTTTGAAGCCTATCTGGGCATGCGGGTGATGAATATTGACATGACGGAATTAGCCCGGCGGATAGACCGGGGTGTTTATGATCGCAAAGAATTGGCGGAGGCATTGAAGTGGACTCGGAATCACTGCGCGCCAGGGTTGGACGCCAATAACGCGCAACGCCGACGCAACAAAGCCCAGAAAGATAAGGAATGGGAACAGTGTGTCAAAATGGCCATGATCGTTCGGGATTTGATGGTCGGGAACCCCCGGCTGGCCGACCTGGGTTTTGGTGAAGAGGCTTTGGGACATAACGCCATAGCCGCCGGATTCCAGGGGCAGCGTCAGTGGACGGATCATTATCCTAATGGTGATTATCTGGAAACGATCTTAAATTCTTCTTTTGACTGGAACGGGATTCGCCAACCGTATATTGTCGCCACTGAAAATGACGCGCTGAACGGCACCACGATGCTTTTTGGCCATCTCCTGACCGGGGCAGCCCAGATTTTTGCCGATGTACGCACGTATTGGTCTCCGCAATCGGTTTATCAGGCTACCGGGTATCAGTTGCAGGGTGATGCGGCGGGGGGTGTGCTGCATCTGATAAACAGCGGTTCGGCGGCATTGGACGGCACGGGTTGTCAGACGCAGGATGGACTGCCGGCGATTAAACCTTGGTGGCTCATTAAGCCGCGGGAGGCCGAGGCTTGCATGATGGCCACCGAATGGTGTCCCGCGATTTATGAATATTTCCGCGGTGGGGGCTTTTCCGTGCGGTACCGTACCCGTGGTGGCATGCCGGTGACGGCGGCGCGATTGAACCTGATCAAAGGTCTGGGGCCGGCGCTGCAGATAGCGGAAGGCATGACGGTGGATTTACCCGCCGCCGTGCACGACATTCTTGATAAACGCACCAATCCAACGTGGCCGACAACCTGGTTTGCGCCGCGCTGCACCGGCAATGGCGCGTTTCGCGATGTTTACAGCGTGATGAATAATTGGGGTGCCAACCACTGTTCCTTCAGTTACGGCCACATTGGCCATGAGCTTATCACTCTGGCGGCCATGTTGCGCATACCCGTATATATGCATAACGTGCCTGAGCAGCGCATTTTCCGTCCCGGCGCATGGACGGCATTTGGGGCCGCGGAACCGCAGGCGGGTGATTTTGCGGCATGTCGCAATTTCGGCCCGCTATATGGGAAATATTAAGGCCCAGAGCATAATAAACTTCGTGTTCTCTGTTGCCACTCCGGCCAAACGGCCGCGGGTTTCCACCACGCGGCAGTATCACCCCGGTGGAGTTGTTTTTGCACCGGTACTGAATGTTGATTGTGTGGATTTTTTTGCGGCTCGCTAATCTGTTACGATCGTGATTTTTTCTGCCGCGCGGAGAATTCCACCTTGACTTGGAATACTTTTTCAAACATATCCGCTTTGTGCCGGGCGGCCCAGAGTTCCAGTTCGCCGTCGGCCTGCGTTGTGAGGACAAATGCGGCTTTACGGTTGCGCAACGCCAAGTTTACCTGCTGAACATTTCTGTAGTGGCCCCGGTCCAGGCCATCGGCCACGCGCAAAATAGCTGATAGTTTGTCCACCACCGCGCGCTCGGCCAGGGTAAGGGACATGTACGCCTCGTGGCTTTTCTTGGGCATGCTGCGCCGATGATACCGGGCCACATTGCCGATGATTTCCAGTTCCACCGGTGAGAATCCTTCCAGATCCCCGTTTTTTATCAGGTAATAGCTGTGCTTATGATGTCCGCTGTGGCCGATATGCCATCCGATATCGTGCAGCAGTGCCGCAAATTCCAGCCATTCGCGGGCGCGGCTGTCCAAGTGATGCAGACGCCGGGTTTGATCAAAAATACTCAGAGCCAATTTGGCCACCTGCTGGTGATGGGCCTCATCGTAGTTGCAGCGGCGGCCCAATTCAATAACGCTGCGGCGGCGCGGCTCGGCAATTTCCACGGACAACCGCACCTTGGGCCAATGGGTCTGCATGTAATCGATAATCATGCCTTCGCGCATGGCCCGATCCGATATTTCAATAACCGGTATATGCAATTGTTCAAAGAGGTAATTCACCAGTACCGCGCCGGCGATGATTTGCGCGGCCCGACCGGGGTCCAGTCCCGGCATTTTAAGGCGCTCTTTAAGCGTGGAACGAATGAGCCGGCGATAAATATTTTCAAAATCTTCATACCGCATTTCGCTGTTAACGCGGTGCCGCGCCACATCGTGTTCATGCTGGCCGACGCACATGGCAGCAAGATTTTCCAGAGTGCCGGACGTGCCGATAAACTTGGCCGCATGAAACGTGCGAATGCGGCTGATCAGGCCCTTGAGCGTGGTGTGGATGTGCTTATGCAGTTCCCGCAGTTCCGATTTGCCGGGCGGATCGTGCCGGATAAATTGCTGGGTCAGTCGGCTGGCACCGAGTTTCCGGCTTTCCAGAAGCAATGCCTTCTGGAGGGTGCCGACAATCAGTTCCGCCGACCCACCGCCTATGTCAATAATCAGTGCCGGTCCATCTTCCATGCCCACGGACTGCCGGACGGCCAGATAAATCAGCCGCGCCTCCTCCTGGCTGCTGATGACCCGAATATCGAGTCCCAATTGCGTTTTTGCCATGAGGACAAAATCACCGCCATTGACACTTTCACGCACGGCACTGGTGGCAAAAGCAAGAACGCGATCGCATTCCAGACTTTTCGCGACGCGCATATATCGGCTCAAAACTCCCAGGGTATGGGTCATGGCGGGGCGGGGAAGAATATGGCGCACCAGGGATTCGCGGCCTAATTGCGTGAGTTCCTTCTCGGAACTTAAAACCTTAAAACCCATTGTCGCCGTGACTTCCACAATCACCATGTGCAGGCTATTGGTGCCAATATCAATGGCGGCAATTCGTAAACCGTGTGGTGTGTGCGGCCGGGCCGCATTTCGACCGCGCGCCGGAATCCTGGTTTTGTGATTGATGGTCAAGCGGCTGGGGGACATCGCCTTGGCAGATCTCGGCTTTGTGATACTTTGCGACCTCTTCATATACCACGATTATGCTGGTGCAGGTGTCTTATGTCCATGCAACCGCTGTGTTCCCAGGGCGAAATCATATATAGACAATCATATATGACGATTTGAGTTTTCCCGTGTGTCCGGGCATGCCGGTCGCAGCTTTTCCGCCA
>JAJYZY010000132.1 GCA_021799715.1 Planctomycetota bacterium
TCAAACCGATCTCGGATATGGAAGTAGACGTGAATCCACCACAGATTTCACGCATTAAACGGATAGGAACGAAGGAACTGATTTTGATTTGCCTCCGCTGCGGTGTCCCCGTTGCGTGCCGCTACAAGTCCAATTACTCGCGGCAGATGCGGACGTGTTGTACGCCGCTTTCCGCCACAAACCCCTCGTATCCGTGTCATCGGTGCGATCCGTGGTCTTTTGAATCTACTGCTGCAAGGCGACCTTGGGAATGCGAGCCTGAAGGGGCAACGTGTTTGCCGGCCGGCTTACTTTCCCGTGGTGTTGCCGCATGGTTTCTGCGGCGCATGGTTGAAATGGCAACATGCGCACGGCTTGAACCAACGATCAATTATCCCCAGCGCACCAGACCCGGTTCAAACCGCAGGGCAATATTGGGATGATTGGGCAATACACGCACGGCATAGCCCTGCTGCCCGCAGGCACCGGCGCTGATGGCACCCACATATTGGAACACACCGGGTTCAACGTTGGTGCCCAGGGCCATTTCATGAACCCGGGCATTTTGAATATTGCCGAACGCATCCAGCGAACCAAAATACAATTCCACGCGCACGTTATCCGCGGGTATATTGCCTAGTTCAATGGTGGCGAACACCTTGACGCTTTCACCGGCTTTCACCGTGCCGACACCGGGTGATTCCACCTGCCGCACCTTCACGTTGTCCCACTGCTGCGCAATGCGCTGCTTCCACTGCGCCAGGGCGGCGGCACCAGCGCCATGGCCTTCCATAAGTTTCAGGAACAGATCATGCGCGGGCAGATAAAACATTTCCGAATAATTCTGCACCATCCGATTCGTGTTGTAGACCGGGCATATCGTGCGGATGGAATTTTTCATCCGCTTGATCCAGTTCCGCGGCAAACCATCCAAACTGCGGTCGTAATACAACGGCACCACCACGCGCTCCAGCAGATCAAAAAGCTTGCGGCTTTCAATGTCATCCTGATATTCGTCGTTGTTGTAATCTTCACCGGCTCCAATGGCAAAGCCGTTGTCCTCGGCGTATGCTTCGCACCACCAGCCGTCAAGAATGCTCAAATTCAAAGCCCCGTTGATGGCCGCTTTCATGCCGCTGGTGCCGGAAGCCTCCATGGGCCGCCGGGGCGTATTGAGCCATACATCCACACCCTGCGTGAGATACCGCGCGACATCAATGTCATAATCTTCCAGAAACACCATGCGGGGACGCACGTCTTCCCGGCGGCAGAAATGAATGATTTCCTGAATAAAGCGTTTGCCGCCGTCATCGCGCGGATGGGCTTTGCCGGCGAAAACAAACTGCACCGGTTGATTGGAATCTTTAAGCAGTTTGATCAATCGTTCGGGGTTGCGCAGCAGCAGCGTGGCGCGTTTATACGTGGCGAAGCGCCGCGCAAAACCGATGATTAGCGATTTTGAATCCAGAACTTCGTCCACGCGCTGGATATCCAGCGCGGATTGACCGCGCCGCGCCATCTGCAATTTCAGCCGCTGGCGCACAAAATGGATCAGCCGTTCCTTGCGGCGTTCATGAACGCGCCAGATTTCCACGTCCGGAATTTTATCCGTGCGTCCCCATATACTGTGATCAGCCGGGCGGTCAGTCCAGTTGGCACCCAGATATTCCTGATACAACCGTGCGAAGCCTTCGCTAAGCCAGGACTGCGTATGAACGCCATTGGTAATATGGCGGATCGGCACTTCCGGCGCGGGAATTTCCGGCCATATCCGCTGCCACATGCGCCGCGAAACCTGCCCGTGCAGTTCGCTGACGCCATTGGCGTGCCACGCCATGCGCAGGGCCAGCACGGTTACGCCGAAAAATTCATTGTTATCATGCGGATGAACGCGGCCCATGGCCATGAGTTCATCCACGCTGATACCGAGCTTGTGGCAATAATTGGTGAAATATTTTTCGATTAAATCCCGGTGAAAAGCGTCATTGCCCGCCGGAACCGGCGTGTGGGTGGTAAACACATTGCTGGCGGAAACCATTTCCCGCGCTTCGGCGAAACTTAACTTTTCCTGTTCCATCAGCACCCGGCACCGCTCCAGGGCCAGAAAGGCCGAATGGCCTTCATTCATGTGGCAAACCGTCGGCGTAATGCCCGCCGCCGCCAAAGCCCGCAATCCGCCGATCCCCAGCAGAATTTCCTGGCGAATGCGCATTTCATGATCACCGCCGTAAAGCCGCGCGGTAATGTCCCGGTCGTGCGGGCTGTTAATTTCCAGGTTGCAATCCATCAGGTAAAGCGTTACCCGCCCCACCTGTACCCGCCAGACCGCGGCCCGAACCTGCGAATCGGGATAATCCACCGTGATGATCGCCTGCTGCCCGTCAGCCTTTTTGACCTGCGTGAGGCTCATGGAGAAAAAATCATTTTCCGGATTTAATTCCTGCTGCCAGCCGTCGGAATTAAGCTGCTGATGGAAATATCCTTCACGATACAACAGCCCCACCGCCACCAGCGGTATTCCCAGATCGCTGGCGCTTTTCAAATGATCGCCGGAAAGAACGCCCAGACCGCCGGAATAAATCGGCAACGATTCATGCAGGCCGAACTCTGCGGAGAAATAGGCTATCACGGGCTTGCGATCCGGATACCGCTGCTTAAACCAGGTGCTTTGCTGCATGTAGGATCGTAAATCGGATGTTATACGATTCAGATGCGCCAGAAATCCCTCATCTTCCGCGGCCGCGCGCAGCTTGTCCTGCCCGATGAGGTTCAGCAGCCGCACCGGATTATGCCCGGTGGCTTCCCATAAATCCGGATCCAGACGATTGAATAAACTCGCGGCTTCATAATTCCACAAAGACCAGAGGTTATAAGCCAGCTCGTGCAGTGCCGCGAGTTTTTCCGGAACCGCCGGCACCACGACAAACTTGTGAATTGTAGACATTCTTCATGCTCCTTCGGCTTTCGGTTGCAACAACACCCATAACAACCACCTCCGCCGTTTTCGGATTGGCAACCGGCGGCCACATCCGTCTACCCGACGGGATTATAATCCGCGGATGGCACGCCGTCGCCCCCGCAAAGGATTTTTTATCGGCACTGTCAATTCATTGGCAAGAGTTTTTCCGAACCATTTTGTGCGGTAGTGCGCTGTATGCGGGCATCCCACCGACTTTTGCACAACTTATGCACATTTAAATTTTGCGGCCCTATTTTTTTTGAATAATGTTTTTTTTCGCAAAACCGCCGGTTTCAGCGGATAAAAACCATGCTTTCCCGATTCTACATTAAAAATTCCGGGAAAAAAGCTTCCCGCGGCAAAGATTTTGCTGTTGGAAGTGGAGGCAAAGCGTTGTCGGAATCTTCTGCTTTTCCAAGGAACATTATTTTCATGCGTATCGGATTCATGCGATTAATCGACGCCGCCCCCCTCGTTGTCGCCTCCGCCCGCGGTTATTTTGAAGATGAAGGCATTGCCGTGGACATCGAGCGTGAAGGCGGCTGGATGATCGTGCGCGACAAACTCGCCTATGGCCTGCTTGATGCCAGTCATTCGCTTCTCGGCATGTCCATTATGAGCCAGTTGGGGCGCGGTGATTTTATTGAACCCATGGTGGCGGTTATGAATCTCGGAGCCGGTGGAAGCACACTGGTGGTTTCCACCGAGTTGGCGGACCTTGGAGTGGATTCACCGCAGACACTGCGGAAAATTATTGATTCCGGCCGCGTTGGCCGCAAAATTATCTGCGCCCATGTCTCCGCTTTTTCCATGCATCATTATCTGCTGCGCGACTGGCTGGCCCGCGGCGGCATTGACCCGGATCTTGATATTCAGCTCGTGCAGCTTAAACCCATGCTCCTGGCAGACCACATGGCCAAACATTATGTGGATCTGTTCTGCGTTGGGGAACCTTGGGGTTCTTTGGCTGAAAGCCGCGGCTGGGGACGCATCGCCCTGGCCACTACGGATATATATCCCGATCATCCGGAGAAAGTTTTGCTGACAACCGAATCATGCGCCCGGCAAAAATCCGACCAACTGACGCGCGTGATTCGGGCGCTGATCCGTGCCTGCGCATACTGCCAGGCCCCGGAACACCACCTGGAACTCGCGGAGCTGCTTTCGCAGCCGCAATATGTGGATGAAAGCCGGGAACTCATCATGCACAGCCTGGAAGCGGATCACCTGGGCCTGGAACCTGTACAGCGCCAGCGGCGGATGGATTGGCATTTTCGCTCCTGGCAACTCAAGCACTGCACGCCCAGCGTTGACCATGTCACCTGGTTCCTTGAGCAGATGATCCGCTGGGGCCATCTGGGCGCAAACGCCGACACCTCCGCTATCGCCGCCCGATGCGTCCGCACCGACTTCTTTGAGCAAGCCACCGCCGGCCTGGAATCGTGTCCGAGTAATGGCCCGGTCGCGACGGCGTGACTTTTGGCTAACATCAAGCTCTGGTCACTCCGCCGCAAGTCAGGAAACTATGCGCCCATGAGCTGCGGCGATTATCTGCGGCGGATCAAGAAGTTGCCGGCGCGAAAGTCGGTGGACGGCACCGCGGATAACGCCGATGGGCGCAGATGGGGCGCGAGCCGGGATTGGTTGCAAAGTCGGGCCGGGGAAATTGTCGACCGCTTTTTTTACTTCCGCGAGGGTCCATCATGAAAACTCAAACAAGTAGTGCGATCCTCCGAAAAACGGTGCCACCATCGGAACAGCTATACTCCACACGGCTATCAACGGGACATCCTGATGGCGTACAATTGGCGCGAAATCAGAATGTATCCGCACCTTTCACATTTCAATGGCGTTGTAACAGGAGCCGCACAGGGTATTAAGCAACCACGGATCGCCCGGATTAAACGGATAAGAGGGAAGGTATTGATGCTGATCCGCTTTCGTCACGGCGCCCCCGTTGCCTGCCGCGATGGATACAATTCCGCGCGGTAAATGGCGATTTGGCGTGCACCGCCTTCCGCCGCCAAACCCCAAGTATCCGTGCCATCCGGACAATCCGTGGTCCGGTCTTTGAATCCACCGTTACAAGGCGATCTCGGGGATTCAAACGCATGTATAGTCCGCACGGCTATCAACCCGACATCCTGATGGCGTATTATTGGCGCGAAATCAGAACGTATCCACGCTTTGCGTTTTTCAGTGACGTTTCACCGGGTACCGCACAGAGTATATATAAGTGCACATCACGTAGGGCAATGCGCTTCTGGAAGCGATACATCACGATGCCATCAAACGGCAATTGAAACAGGGTTGCGTGAACGATCATCTGCGAACATCCGCGGAATCTGCGGTTCACAACGGGGGAATCGCAGGTGCACCGGGGCCGTCAATTTGGCATCCATCACCGATAAACGCAATGGCCGTCCGTTGCCATCCATGCCACAATCCCCTACCCACCGCGTGAACTCACGGAAACTTCCCTGCGGCTTTGGCACTGGATAACAAGTGGGCGTTGGCCCGGCCAATGGTGCCGTCTTCCGCTTTGATCGCCCGGCAAATATGATTCTCATCCGTGAGAAACTCTTTGCTATTGCCCGCCATGGCCACCATAGCCCGAAAATCCTTTATCGCCTGACGCGGCTGGCCCGCCAGCAGCAGCAGATTCCCCTTTTCCAGCAACGTCCAGTTGCCCGCGCCATGAAGGCTCTGTAATTGCCGCTCATAAGCCCCGGCGTGCACCGTCACCGCGGCCAACACGCCGCAGCGGACAATCGGTTCATTTTCATCAGCGGGTATTTTGGCCCCGGCCATCTGCTGCGTGACAAATGCCTGAACAATCTACTCCGCACCTTGGACAGTCTGTGAAATCTAAGGTACAGAAAAAGTTTTTCTGGCCAAAAGCACCCTCTTCATGGCAGACATTATATCGCCCCAATTTCCCGCCGCCACATTGGTTAGCGCAAAAATATTTACCAACAGCGCAAAATTCCACTGGGCAGCGGTACGCTGCAGCGACCTCTTCTTTCGCGCCCACCAGGAAGGCCCGGCGATTCCCGTCCCGCGTCCGCCAACGAATGTCAGCATCAGCACCAGCGAAACATCGAGAATAAATGTGTACCACGGAGTGACCGTGTTAAAAGTCAAGTCAAAACGGGCAATTTTTCGGGTTGAGTTTTTTGTAAAAATTGATCCCAGGTCTTGGCCTGTTTGACCATACTGTTGAGCAGGATCAGAAA
>JAJYZY010000133.1 GCA_021799715.1 Planctomycetota bacterium
AAACTTCAATATCTCGAACGGCTTTTGCCCGGAAGAACCGGTCGACTTCCGGAATGTTACTGTCGCACTTGTCAGATGGCTGCCATCACAAGCCGCGAGCATAAGATTCGGACTGGCCTTATCAACGGATTTAATGATTGTAAACGCGGATACATTGACCCTGCCACTGCTGATACCACCGGCCTGACTGCCCACCGTGGCGGAGTTGGCTACACCCCATGAAAACGATTCAATTTCAATCTGTTTTTCCATCCCCTTGGATGTTGATTCACCCTCAAGTCCATCGATTTTCAGATATGCGTCGAACGCCATAATAAAGCTCCTTTCTACAAGCTTTTTCTCAACATGGCGTCAATGGACCGGCTGACAGTTTACGACACCCACAACATTGTGGGTACCTGCCTTTCCACGGACGCTCATGCAACAATAGACATTAACCACCGTTATCCACCGCTTTTAACTGATGGAAGTTTACTGACCAATCGCAACGATACCGTCAGGCCCTCCAACTGATAATGCGGCCTCAGGAAGAACTTGGAACGGTAATAGCCCGGATTACCTTCCACTTCTTCGACGGTAACTTCCGCGGCGGCCAACGGATGCGAGGCCTTATATTCCTCACTGGAGGTGGCCGGAGACGCATCAACGTACTGCATGATCCACTCATTGAGCCAGCGCTGCATGTCCGACCGTTCCTTGAACGACCCGATCTTGTCCCGCACCATGCACTTGAGGAAATGGGCAAAGCGGCAGGTCGCGAAGAGATAGGGCAGGCGGGCGGCCAGATTGGCATTGGCGGTGGCATCCGCGTCGGCATATTTTTCCGGTTCTTGAAGCGATTGCGCACCGACAAACACGGCATAATCGGTGTTTTTCCAATGCGAAAGCGGCATGAGCCCATTTTTTGCCAATTCAGCCTCGCGACGATCAGTAATGGCAATTTCGGTGGGACACTTCATATCCACGCCGCCATCATCGGTTGGGAACGTGTGGCACGGCAATCCTTCCACCATGCCGCCGGACTCCACGCCTCGAATGCGGGAGCACCAGCCATAAAGTTTGAACGCGCGATTGATATTCACACCCATGGCATACGCGGCATTGGACCATGTATATTTGTTATGATCGGCTTTGCCGGTATCTTCTTCATAAGCGAATTCCTCCACCGGATTTGTTTTGGAACCGTAGGGAATGCGCGATAAGAACCGCGGCATGGTCAGGCCAATGTAACGGGCATCTTCCGATTTACGCAATGACCGCCACGGGGCATAATCGGGGGTCTGAAAAATCTTGGTCAGATCACGGGCATCGCCGACCTGCTGCCACGAATCCATGTTCATCAGGCTTGGCGATGTGCCGGAGATAAAGGGGGCGTGGGCCGCAGCGGCGATCTGGGCCATGCCGCTTAAAATTTCAACATCCGGCGGCGAATGATCAAAGTAGTAATCACCGATCAGGCAACCATACGGCTCACCGCCGGGACTGCCGAATTCATCTTCATACAATTTCTTGAATAACGGGCTTTGATCCCACGCGGTACCTTTGAATTTCTTGATGGTCTTGCCTACATCCTTCTTGGAAATATTCATGACGCGTATTTTGAGCGTTTCATCTGTCTCGGTGTTGTTGACCAGATGATGCAACCCGCGCCAAGTGCCTTCCAGGGAACGAAACGCTTCATGGTGGATGATTTCATTTACCTGTTCGGTTAACTTTGCATCCAGTTGCGCGATGATGGCTTCAATGGAACGCACCACATCATCGGAAATCAGAGCGGTGCCTTCCAACGCCTGCTGCGCCAGGGTTTGCACCGCGGTTTTGATTTGTTCGGCGACGCCATCGGTCTTGGGTTTGAACTCCTTTTTCAATAACGAGTCAAACTCATTTAATTCAACCGCCGCTGCCGCTGGTGCCGCGGATTGAGCTTGAGTTGGTTCCGCCATTTTTTGGCCTCCTGTATGTCGGAAATTTCAGAATATAGAGTCAATGAGATCAGGACGGTTGTTTTGGTGCCGCCGCCAGCGCCTGCAGCAGGGCCGGATCTTTAAGTGCCTTGCCGAGCAATTCTTCCGCGTTGGCCTTGCCATCCATGTACGTCAGCAAATTCGACAATTGGGTGCGCGCATCGAGCAATTTACGCAGCGGCTCAACTTTGCGGGCAACCGCCGCTGGAGAAAAATCATCCATGCTTTCAAAAGTCAGTTCCACAGGCATGTTGCCCTCGCCCGAGAGCTTGTTGGCCACCTGAAATGCCACACGGGGCTTAGCCGCCTTCATCCGCTCGTCGAAATTATCAACGTCAATTTCAAGAAACTTGCGCTGCTCCACACCGGGCAAAGCCTCAGCGGGATTGCCTGAAAGGTCCGCCATGACTCCCATGACAAAGGGTAGATTTATTTTCTTTTCTGAACCGTATAGTTCCAAGTCATATTCGATTTGAACACGCGGTGCGCGATTACGAGCTATAAACTTCTGACTGCTTGCCTTAGCCATGGGACAGCTCCATCAAAATTGCCCGTGCGAATATGCCGCACTTAAAATCGACCCCACACATGACGCCTAAATTTACTGGAAGGCGTAAATTAAGTCAAGTCCCGCTTACTCATTGTGACGGCTGGTCGCCACTCACAAACCATTATTCCCCTTCCTTGGCCAACCCAGCCAATGCCCTGACTGCCGCCAAGGTATCCGGTGATAAATCGGATATCACATCAATGAAGTTCTTATCGATCAATCGCTGCGCCCGCTTTAATAATAGCGGCACCGGGCTGGACGGCTCGGTGGATTCGAGAAATCTGCATATTTCATCAATCGCTCGATTGCAGTCCGCCCTGGAGGCGATTGCACCGGAAAACGAAGCGGCTTTATTGGCATTACCGGCCGTGCTTGTCATAGGCGAGCCGGCAACCGCGGATCCGGATGGGGATACGGCTGCCGTGGCGGAGTCATTTCCGGCCGCCTGGCCCATGCGCTGTCGCATGGCGGCCTGAATTGCGGCAAGAATTTTCCTGCTACCCTGTAAATCCACCGCCTGGCCCGTGGTAATATGGGCGGTTAATGCGGCTTCCATGGCGTCCCACGCCAGCAGCGATTCATCAACCGCACCGGCAGTCGCGGCCAGAGAATCCGGATTTGCGGACTTAAAAGCCGCGTCAATAATCGCGGAATCCTTCCTGGCCTCGCCTTCCGGCGGACTTAATTCGCCATTGGATATGAGAATATCCCGCAGACTGATGCGGCCAATTTGTTTCGAGTCGGCCAATACCATGCTTCTAAGACGGTCCGGAAACTTAAGCACATCGCCATAAACGTCCCCCTGCGGCGACATGGCGGCAATCGCATTGACTCGAAAAGTAGGATCATTGTTATCATCCGGGTCCAGGGCCGGGTAAAGTGCGGGCCAGAGTGTTTCCAGACTTTTTTGAATTAACACGATGCCATCGCGAAAGCCCGGCGCACCACGCAATTTTAATTCCGCCAGCGTCAGATACACCATGATCCGCAAGTCCCGCGTGCGCGTCAGCAGCTCCCGACAGCGGCGCGAAATATCACGCCAATCCGGTTCTTCGGCGGCTATTTTGACGTCGCCCATTTCCCGTTCCGGCGTGCCCGGTATCAGCCGTTCAAGCTCCATGAATTCCGTATCGTATGATAAATCTTCACCACAGGGCTTCTCCGGGGAAATCGGCTGCAACAATTCTTCGACATTCAGATTTGACATTTCAGCGGCCCTTTATTTTTACCGGAGTATACCATCGCCAAAGAAATTGCGGCAAGCATCACGCCGGCACGCTTATAACCTTGAAACCCTGCGGCCCAATACGGTCTCCTCAAATTGCCGTTCGGACAATGCTTCCGGATTAAGTTCAGCCAATATGGTACTGTGCGATAAACGCAGTTCCACCGCCGTCAGACCAAGCTGCCGCACCTGCATAAATAATGTGCGAAGTTCATTGAGCGTGGCCAGAGCTTTGGACTGGCCCGGCGATTTTTCCATCCATATACGGAACCCCAACGCGGTGGCATGGGCCGCGCCAACGGCCTTAACATATTGATTAAACGAATTTCGGAACAGAATATGAAGCTGCCGGCGCCGTGAGCGATAAACCGGGTTGCCGTTTTTGTCCAATTCCGGCTGGTGGGTCTTTGCGTTTATCACAGGAGACAGGAACAAATGCCGGTACATGGCAATGAATTCCTTAGTCTGCTGGTAAGGCAACCGACTGGTGGTGACGTAATAATCCAGAAGCGTGGGATGCACAATAATCATTCCGTCACTGCTGGGAATATCATTAAATACGGCTTGTCCGCCGAAAAGATTCAGCAGATTGTCAATGGATGTGTTACGGGCGTTGATGCCCGCTTCCCGCAATATTTCCCGCTGCGCGGATGACAAGACCACCACCGAATTAAATTGTGGAGGAGGTGGTGGAACAATCGGCGTGACGGATACCGTAACATTGGATACGGACGGGCCGCTGGCTTTCAGGTCCAGATAATAGGTTGTTAATTGGCCATTTACCAATTCGGTTGCAGTCAAGGTTGCGGGAGAAATATTAACGCCATAATAGTGAACGCCGGGCGAGCTGGGCGTGATTGTGCCCATAACCGTGCCGCTTGGACCATACGCGAATTGCGGCGCATAATCCGTGTTGCCTCCGACCGGGACAACCGCGCCGGTTAGATCAATCGTATTGGCCACAAAATCAACGCCCTCCGTTCCCGGATTGTTAATATGCAATCCCAATAAGCCCGGAGCCGTCCCCGGCACCAATTGCGCTCCGGCCGGCCGCAAAAGCATATCGATCGCCCGCGCGTTGACCGTTAAATCGCCCGCTACGTTGAGATCGCCGAGGGTGGCTACATTCGCGCCGCCAGTAACATCGGCATCAAGGGTTAAACTGGTAAGCGATGTCCATTTCTGGTTCTGCCCCATGACAATATTCTGGCCCGCAACCGTCACAGTTCCGGATGTATTGGTGGTAATGATGGTAGCGGCATCGGGAACAGGATTGTTAAAACCTGAAAAGGTTGGTGCATTGGGCGCCAGACTCACCGTGCCGGCCGCGCTGATGTTGCCGTTGATGGTCAAATACGTCTGTGGACGAAAATCTCCCGTGGCCGCGCCCGCGCCGAGAATCGGATCCGGGTTCGGCACGAACAGCACCGAATTTGGTACCAGCGCCAGGCTGCCTGAATCGGTTATCCCACCATCTTCTTCGATACCCCCGTGCGTGCTGGTAAACGTTGTGGTGCCGGTGTTGACGATTGTGATTGCCCCGTTGTAGCCCTGTCCATTGACGGTATTTACCGCGCCGCCATTAACTTCCGCGGCACCCTGTACCATCAGCGACCCTAAATCCGGGTTTGCCGCCGTCCCGCCCACAACTCCCCCAAATAAAACATTCCCGCCCGTCGTGCCAAGCTTGGAAAATATCACGGAATCATTGGAACCGGCGGCATCAAAGGAACTTCCGAACGTAAATGACGGCCCGGCGAACGTAATGGTTGTTCCCGCGCTATTTCCGCTTTGACCGGCGGTGACCGCACCGGCAACTGCCAGCGGATAGCTTATTGTGATGCTAGTTGGAATGTTCAGTGGAACCAGCGAAGCAGTGGTCAAACTCATTGCTGCCAGGCCGCTGGAACCGCTGAAGTTGATATTGTAGGAGTTGCTGAAAGCAAGATTTAATGTCGGCGTTGCCGACGACGCGACAAATATTGCCCCTGATGCCGGAGACGGGTTTAAATTCGCGCCGGTTAACGTTAAGCCTGCGGCAACGTTGATCACATTGCCGTAGCTCTGATTGCCGGTAGTGACAATATCACCAGTGAGTGTGGTTGTCCCGGAACCGCTGCTGTTAAGGCTTCCCAGCCCGGCAATGGCTCCCAGATTCACATTGCCGCTGAAGTTAAGCGTCAACGCATCGCCGCTGCCGCTGAAAATTGCAGGCGTGGCGGAATTATTCAACGTTGTGCCCGTTAACGAGATCGCCGAGGCCGCCAGCGTCACAGTGCCGCCATAATTCTGTGCGCCGCTGGTGGTGATGTTGCCATTGAGGGTTGTGGTACCTGTGCTGGTCAAACTGCCCAAGGCGGTAATGGCACCAAGACTCACATTGCCGCTGAAGTTTAGTGTCAACGCATCTCCGCTGCCGCTGA
>JAJYZY010000134.1 GCA_021799715.1 Planctomycetota bacterium
GCAGCGCTGGCCCACGCGCGTGGGGCCATCGTGCATACCGATGCGGCACAGGCTGTTGGAAAAATTCCGGTGCATGTTGATAAATTACAGGTGGATCTGCTGTCGCTTGCGGGCCACAAGCTGTATGCCCCAAAGGGCATCGGCGTGTTGTATGTGCGGCGCGGGACGCCGCTGGCCCCGGTCTTACGCGGTGCCGGGCAGGAACGCGGGCTGCGACCGGGAACTGAGAACGTTCCTTATATTGTTGGTTTGGGCGCGGCCTGTGCACTGGCGGTGAAAAATCTGATGGCGGAATCTCGGCGGCAACGTGACCTCCGGGATGAACTTTGGGTTTTACTGCGCGTAGGTGTTCCGGGATTGAAACTCGTCGGAGGCCAGGGACCGCGCTTGCCCAACACACTAAGTGTCTGTTTCCCGGAAGTTTACGGCAGTGCGGTATTGGCTGCGGCACCGCAGATAGCGGCTTCCACAGGTTCGGCGTGCCATGCCGGTGGTCAGCGCCCATCGGATGTGCTGCTGGCCATGGGTATACCAGCGTCGGTGGCGCTGGGAGCGGTGCGGCTGTCATTGGGGCGCGGTACCACCCGCGCCGAGATCGTCGCCGTCGCCGCCGCCATGCAACGGGCACACGAAGGGCTTGCCAAACGCGGAGGCATGGCAAAATGCCGATCCGCTGGCAGCATGTTGAGCAAACGTATACGAGTTCCTGGAGACCACGGAAGATGACTACTAACGAACAAGCGCCGCGCGTCTATGACCTGTGGGACCGGTATGCCCGCAATGTTAACCTCGACGAACTCGTAAAGCCGAAATCTCCCGAAACATCGGGGCAGGCCTTTTGCCGCAGGAGCCAGCCAATCGAGACTCAAATCTCTCCTGATCAACTGCTCTGCGGCCTAAGCCGCCGCCCCGTCACCAAGCATACTGCCAATACTGTCCAATACTGTTATGACTGCCAAGGTATTGATCCGTGAAAATGCCCCTGTAACCTGTCCCCTGTAACCTGCCACCCAATTCGATCCGTGATCCGCAGAAATGGCTTGCGCCGCCACAGCGTTCCCCCGATTTTAAGTGGTGCGCCGCACCGCGCCTCATTAATCCTGGCGCACCGGGAATCTCATTATTCATTACTCATTGAGCGCAGCGCCGCCCTCCGTTTACCTCGGCTCCCTCTGTGGTAAAACAAATTCTTCATGTCGTTGTGTCTTGGTGGTGAATTCGTACCCTCGCGTCGTCCTCTAATCTGAGTAATCGGCGCAATCTGTGGATAAGGAACTCTGTGGCCCCGGTGACCGGAGTTTATCCCGGCCAGCGCCGGGATGGCTATTAGTCGTCGAAAAATCTGTGCAAATCTGAGAAAGAAGTTTATCCCGTGCGCGCCGGGATGGATAGCACTCACTCGTTTTATGTCACTCGTTTTACTCACTACTCATTATTCATTTTCCTCATTATGCCCCGGCACTCCCCCCTATAGCCCTCAACGATGTCACTGGATTCCAGGTTCTGGATTGTGGATTCCGGATTCCAAGCGACGCCGCATCCCGGTTTGCCGGGATTTGACAAGTGAATACTTCTTGTATCAGATAGCTTGGTCGAAGCTACGGCGATCGCTCTATCCCCAAACAAAACTCGCCCCCGCCGCGCCTGCACCGCGCAATTCTGAAACTACCGACCACTACTGATGAATACTGATCAATACTGATCAATACTGACCAATACTGTAATCCTGAATGCTGGCGGCCACAGCCGCCCAAAAAACATCTCGAGCATCTAGAGCAACTTGAACCAAACCCGCTGAAATCAACGCTCCCATCAACTTGCTCAACTTGAGCAAGTTGCCCCGCTAACTTGAGCATCTTGACTCCTCAACCCTCTACTTTCCACTCTCAACTTTCTCCTCTCTCGGCGGCCGCCGCCGCCTTGCAGAATCGTCACAGGCCCCCATAGTGAGGGGCGGGGCCTTTTAGTTTTCTTAGGTGGCATAAAATTGCCTGACTAGCGATGATTGAGGTATCCGGCCATGGAAGGCTGGATGAGGATAGTGATAATGGGTGGCGTTTTGTTCGCGCAACACGGACCCTGTGACCAGATCGTTAAAGCCCGCTTTGATAATCTGCCGGCGGTGAAGGAAGACCAGCCGAGGTTGCTGATCGACGGATGGCAAAATATTGCGGCCGCACGTCGCCGGCACTCCGTCAGGGTCAACGCATAAAGCTCTTAAATTCGTCGGAATTCCAGAAAATTACAAGACCCTGATCGTGACCAAGATTCGTTAAAAACTCCATCGTAGACTTGTTGATAAAAATCCCATATAATTCAGCAGATTTATCCGCGACTGAAGTCAGCGGTGAGGGCGGAGTAGTTTCAATATTTTCTCGTGAGGCTTGTTTATCAGTACCATGAAATATGATTCATCCGAAGAACGTTCGGAATTGCCCCCTGACACACTGTTTGTTCCTGAATCCGCGTCGCCCGGTGATTTGATCGCCGGGCCGGCGGATGCGGTCTCGCGCGACGATTCCGCAGGTGCAGCTAAACCGCGCCGGCGGCGGCGGGGCGGCAGAGGGCGCGGCGGACGGGGCCGCGGCAAGACCGTGCGCCGTAAAGCTCCAGCGCCAACCGCCGAGACATCTGTCACAGCGGCACCGGACTCCCTGGCAGCGTTGCCCGCGGTATATCAGAGCGCAAGTACTGATAAACAATTACCCGAAGCATCAAGCACGCATGAGGCTGTCCCGTCGGCCCCCTCGGTAGCACCACGCCCCGTAGAACCGCCATTGGAGGATACGGTGCCCGAGGATTCTCAGCCCGCCGGGTCGCCTGGGCCTGCGGTTCCGGCACCGGGTTCAGTCGGCAGTGCGGGATACGCTGTTCAGCGTCCTAATCCGGATAGACTTGTCGTTCGCGCCGCGCCCGGTCTTGCGCGTCATTCCGGCCGCCGATCCTTCAGTCAGGGAAAAGTGCGGCATCAATTCCGCCCGACCGGTACTTCGCGCAGCATTACCTCCAGTGGAATAACCGAATCGCTTATTCCGGATTTAGTCCCGCCGGCACCGGCGCATCGTCATCAGACCCGTTGGCAGGCGGATTCGGCCGGCAAATCTGGCCACGCGGAAAATGTCGGGATGGCACCGCCGTCCCCGACGCAGGAAACCAGTCCGGTTCGTTCGCCGGATTCCGATAGCGCCGCTCCGGCGGATGAGGCAGCGCCAGAGCTGGACAACTTGGATGACGAAGTGCCATTATCTAAGCCAGTTGCCCAGAAGAAAGGTCCGCCCCGGATCATGCTGGTCAACGTGGCGGATTCAGAAGAAGTTCGCATTGCCATTGTGTGCCAAGGTGTGTTGGAAGAGCTATACACGGAGCGAGCCAGCCATGATCTGCATGTGGGCAATATCTACAAAGGCCGTGTAACCAATGTCGAACCGAGCATCCAGGCGGCGTTTATCGATTTTGGAATCGGCAAAAATGGCTTTCTGCACATCAGTGATTTGCATCCACAATATTTTCCGCAGCACCATAAATCAACGGCAAAAATGCACGCCGCGGGTGCCAAAAAAGCCGATGCTTCCGAACTTTCTGAAGGCTCCGAATCTACCGAACCGGATTCGGCCGCCAACTTTGAAGAAATCGGGGGTGAAATGGATGAACTCTTTGATGAAGATGCGGAAATACTGGTGGATAATGATCACATTGCGCCCATGGAACGCGTGGGGCGCAAAACGCCGCGTCATTCGCGCCCGCCGATTCAGCAATGCCTGCGGCGCGGGCAGGAGATTATTGTTCAGGTAACCAAGGAAGGCATTGGTACCAAAGGTCCCACGCTGACCAGCTACATCAGTGTGCCGGGGCGATATTTAGTCATGATGCCCGGTATGAGCGCTTTGGGTGTCTCCAGAAAAATCGCGGACGATGAACAGCGCCGCGCCATGAAACGCCTGTTGCGGGAACTCAATCCGCCGGAGAACCTCGGTTTTATTATCCGTACCGCCGGTATGGACCGCACGGCCCGGGAGTTGCAGCAGGATTTGCATTTTCTCGTGCGCATCTGGAAGCGCATTACCCATCGGCTTGATACCCAGCGCACACCCGCGTTGCTTTATGAGGAAAGTGACCTGGTCATTCGCAGCATTCGGGATTTAGCGGTGCAGGAAATGGACCGTATTGTTGTGGATGATCCGGATGTCGCCGAGCGAATTCGTGATTTCCTCACCATCGCCAGTCCGGATTCCAGCCTGGTTGAACTGTACCATGATCCCATGCCGCTGTTTATCCGGTACGGCGTGGAACGCGAAATAGAAAAAATCAACAGCCGCCGGGTGGAAATGGCCAATGGCGGTTCTCTGGTTATTGATTCCACAGAGGCGCTGGTCGCGGTGGATGTTAATTCCGGGCGCTATCGTGAACAGCGTGACGCGGAGCTTACCGCCTACAATATCAACAAAGACGCTATTGGCGATTTGTGCCGCCAACTGCGTCTGCGGGATCTCGGTGGCGTGATTGTCATTGACTTTATTGATATGCGGTTAGATCGGCATAAGCGGGAAATTGAGCGCTTGCTCCGTGATGAGCTGCGCAATGATCGCGCTAAAACCAAAGTGCTTCGCATGAGTCAATTCTGCATGATTGAAATGACCCGCCAGCGAGTTAAACCGAGTTTGAAACGCGGCATATATCAGGACTGCCCCCATTGCCGGGGCACCGCCCTGATTAAAACGCCTGAAAGTGTCACGCTGGATGTGATGCGCCGCTTGGCCGCTGCCACGCTGCATAAGGACATCGCCCGGATTGACTTAAAAGTCTATCCGACGGTTGCCGGTTACCTGCTGAATAAAAAGCGCCGCGAGTTGGTGGCCATGGAAGACCGCACCGAGAAAAAAATTGTCATAACGCCCGATGCGGCGCTACCCGATGATTCGGTGCTTATTGAGGCTTATGACATTCGTGGAAACTTAATCAACATCGCCACGTGACCGGCGCATGTTGCGTCTTATTCCGCTTCGGATTGATCCACGCGCTTGATGTTCGCCCCCAGCGCGTTCAGGCGCTCTTCAATTTTTTCGTAGCCACGGTCAATATGATACACCCGATTAATGGTCGTTGTGCCGCGGGCCGCCAGTCCGGCCAGAACCAGAGCAGCCGAAGCCCGCAGATCACTGGCCATCACCGGTGCGCCGATCAGTTGCTGTTCGCCTTCAATAATGACTGTCGCGCCTTCGCGGTGCATCCTCGCGCCCAGCCGGGTTAACTCCGCGACGTGCATAAAGCGGTCGGGAAAAATCTTCTCCGAGACAATGCTGTTGCCGTTGGCTATGGCCAATAACGCCATAAACTGCGCCTGGAGATCCGTGGGAAATCCCGGATAGGGTTGCGTGGTGATAATGGCCGCTTCCAATCTGCGTGCGGATGCCACCGTCACGCCTGCGCCGCTTTTTTCCACAATAACCCCGATGCTGCGCAGCTTGTCCACAGCGGCCATTAAATGGTCAATGCGGACATTATCCAGATTCAACTCACCATTGGAAATGGCCGCCGCAACCATAAAGGTGCCGGCTTCAATGCGATCGGGAATAATCCGATGTTCGGCACCGTGCAGTGCCGGAACTCCCTGCACAACAATACGCGGTGTGCCATGCCCGGATATTTTGGCACCCATGCTGGTGAGATAATCGGCCAGGTCCACAATTTCCGGTTCACATGCGGCACATTCAATGACGGTCGTGCCCTGGGCCAGCGTTGCGGCACTCATGACATTGGCCGTGCCCAGAACGGTCGAGCCAAAATTGCCGCCAAGGAATATTTCGGCACCATGTAATTTGTCGGCATGGGCAATAATATCGCCGCCTTCCAGTTCAATGGTGGCTCCCAAAGCCCGCAGTCCGCGCAAATGTATATCCACCGGCCGGTCGCCAATGGCGCAGCCGCCGGGCATGGAAACGCGCACGTGGCCGCGTTTGGCCAACAGCGGCCCCAGGACGCAAATACTGGCCCGCATTTTGCGCACGACATCGTAGGGTGCATGGGAGCAGGTTTCGTCAGCAACTTCAATTTCGAGTTTGCCGTCGGCTTGTCGATCTACGCGGCAGCCCAGAAGTTTAAGTAATTCAATTTGACTGCGGATGTCCTGCAGATTGGGAATATCAGCGATAACGGATTTA
>JAJYZY010000018.1 GCA_021799715.1 Planctomycetota bacterium
CCTCTGGCAGCCACGCGCGGTGGAAGCCAATGTAAGCCTGGAGGAATTTTACACGGTGGCGGATCAGTTGCATGCGCTTGGCGTTATTGGCCGCTTTTCAACGTTTCTTGAACATGTGAAACCCTTGCCAACCGGTGAAAAGGTGACGCAGTACAATGCTCTTTTTCACTGGGCGGTGCCCACCGGAAGGGAAGTCGATGCGGGGCGACAGGTGGGGCGCTTTCACATCATGACCCATGCCTATTGGCGCGAAGGCGGGCCTGAATTTGGCAATGTCAATATCATGGGTGTGGCACATGGAAAAGATAAGAATTTGCTCCTGGCCCATAAGGCGGCGATGGATGCCCACCTGGCGGCGGTTGGAATTCCAGTCTCTTATACCAATGTATTTTGGGGCGGCCGCAGCGAAATAAAACCCAGCGAGATTGTCCCTCAGGCCTACCGTGACTGGTGCGGGGAACAGGGCATCGATCCGGAATCAATGCGGCTATAACCGCCTGGGCTCAAAATCGGAACGGTACCAATGCTTATGCCGCGCCAATGAGCTGTCAGTGCATTCGCATGGCCGTGCCGGTCCCCGCGGCGAGCGCCTCAATAAATGCGTAAAGCCGATCATCCGCACGATCTAAACGCGTATATGGCCGTTACCGGTAACAATATATTTATACGTACATAAATCCGCTGCGCCCATGGGGCCGCGCGCGTGGAGTTTGTCCGTGCTGATGCCGATTTCCGCCCCCAGGCCATATTCAAAGCCGTCCGCCCAGCGCGTGGATGCGTTGACCATGACGCTGGCGGAGTCCACATTTTGGATAAATTTATTGGCAGCGCCAATATCACTGGTGATAATGGCATCGGTATGTTGCGAACCATATTGTGTGATGTGGTCAATGGCTTCGTCAATTGAATTTACCTGTTTGATGGCCACAATTAAATCCAGAAACTCCGCCCCCCAGTCCGATTCAACGGCTAATTTGGCGGTTTGCAACAGCCCCTGACTGCGCGCATCAGCCCGCATTTCCACTTTGGCTTCACGAAATTTCGCCGCCAGGCGCGGCAACACCCGCGCTGAAATATCTTTATGCACAAGAATACACTCCGCGGTGTTACACACCGCGCAGCCGTCTACTTTGGCGCTGTGCGCCACACTGACGGCCATATCCGCATCGGCATATTTATCAATATAAATGTGGCATACGCCCTTGTAGTGCTTGATAACCGGTATGGTGGCCTGTTGCACCACCGCGCGAATCAGCGATTCGCCGCCGCGCGGAATCGCCAAATCCACCAGTCCTTCGGCTGTGACCAGCACACCGACCGCCGCGCGATCCGTTGTCGCAATGAGTTGCACCGCATTGGGATCCACCTGGGAATTTATCAGGGATTCCCGGATGATCCGGGCAATGGCCTGATTGCTGCGGATGGATTCCTTGCCGCCCCGCAAAATGCAGGCATTGCCGCTTTTCAGGCAAAGCGCTGCGGCATCGCTGGTGACATTGGGACGACTCTCGTAAATAATCGCTATGACACCAATGGGAACGCGGCGTTTCTCAATCCGCAATCCGTTGGGGCGGTCATACGCTTCAAGGGTTTGTCCCACCGGATCGATCTGACCCGCTATTTCACGCACACTTGCGGCCATGGACTCAAGTTTTTTTTCCGTTAACGTAAGCCGCGATATCATCGGCAGCGCCAGATTCTCATTTTTGGCCTCGCGAACATCGGCGGCATTGGCCTCCAGTAATTCAGCCTTACGCTCAATAATGCCATCGGCGATCCGCAACAGGGCGGCATTGCGGACATTGCCGCTTAACGCGGCCAATTGCCGCGCGGCCTGACGGGCCTGCCCGGCCATGTGCAGAATTTCCCTGGTGACATCGGCTAGATCAGCAGCTCCAGCCGCGGCCGCGTCAGGTTGATTATCTGTGAGCGTTGTACTTTGCATGGCAACTCCAATGGTACCTCAAGCGTATGGTATTCTAGCATATTATTTGCCCGCGGGCCTGCCGGGAGAGCGCAAATCCCGGCCGGTGCTCGGCCTATAAGGGGAAATCCGCTATGCTGTAAGGCGGCAGCCCGGTAGCGTCGTATTATATGGAATGCAACAATGAAGACACCAGCGAATTCAAATGCCCAGGATGGCCCGCTCTCGCAGGAACAAATGGCGCAAATTGGCGAGGCGCGGATGAATGCTTCACAAATTCTGCGGGCCGCACAAATCGCCCATCGCGAATTTGTGGGTCTGGTTCTCATGGGCGTTCTCACGGCGATGTTTGCCTGTTACGGCGGCATCAGTATTTCCTCGCTGATTATGGGGCTTTGGATGATCGTCGGCGGCGTTATAGAGCATCTTGGCGAACAGCGCATCCGGCGGTTGGATCCCAATGTTTTCACCACGCTTAGCCGCAATCAGCTTTTTCTGGGGATCATGTTTGTGGTTATCAGCGGTTGGTGGATGCTGACCATTGCAATGGGGTCGGATAAAGATTTGGCCGCCACCAGTGGAACATTAAACAATCTTGGCATCGCCGCAAAACAAATGATGCCCATGGTGAAACTCCTGCTTTACGGTGCTTATGCGTCCGTGGGTGTTTTCGGCATTGTCTGGCAGGGGTATCTGGCATGGTACTACAGTCGCCGCCAATGGCAGTTAATGCAATACATTCAGGAGACCCCGCAATGGATTATTGACATGCAGCAATCGGGTATTTTAGGCTGACATTTGCCCCGGAATCTCCAGAATCATGCCGTCGTATGCCACGCGCACATTGGGCGGCAAACCGCGCTCTATTTCTTCATGGCCGGCGTCGTGCGAAAGATGCGTGAAATAGGCCCGTCGGGGTTTCAGATCGTCAATAATGGCCAGCGCCTGTGAAAACGACAGATGCGTCGGATGGGGGCGCGGGCGCAAGGCGTCGATAATCAACGTGTCCAGATTTTGCAGTAAAGCGCGGGAATCCGCCGGAATTTCCGCGCAGTCTGTGCAATATGCGAAGTCGCCGATCCGGAAGCCCATCACCGTGACGCGCCCGTGCGGCAATAAAACCGGCAGCCAGTTAATGCCGAAGATTTCCAGCGGCCCATTGATGGTTATCGGCTCCAATTCCGGACGATAAACGCCGGGTTGATTTTGCGGGGTAAAGGCATAGCTGAACGCCTGTTGAAGTGTGCGCATGGTGGCTTCGGCGGCATAAACCGGCAGCGGAGCGCCCAGAAGTGTATTATAACGCCGCACATCATCAAGTCCAAAGATATGATCCGCGTGGCCATGGGTGAAAACCACGGCGTCGATGATATCGATTTTATTGGCCACGGCCTGAAGTCTCAACTCCGGCGTGGTATCCACCAGCACGGATTTGCCGCCGTACGAAACCAGAATGCTGCAACGCGTTCGCTGGTCGCGCTTATCCGTGCTGGAACACACTGGGCAGTGGCAGCCGATCATGGGAACCCCGGCCGAAGTCCCGGTGCCAAGTATCACAATCCGCAATGCAGGTGTTTTCTTCATGAACGTAAATTAAGCGGCATCAATTTTTGAAGCAAGCTGGAAATTGTGCCGATAATTTTCACAACGCCACCGGAGTGGTCACGCAACCCGCCCCTTGCCGCGGGTAGCCACGCCGTTTTGCACGCAGTGCGGTCACGGCCTGATGTGACCGTCGCCAAAGGAATCTTAAGGAGCTTGATTGATGCCCCCAGTTCCCTTTGAAATTATGAGTTTTCTAATCATTGAGGAGGATGTCGGGCGTTTAATGGGCTTGGCGGAAGCCTTCACGGAATCGAGAATTTATAACAAACTCGTGGGACTTCCAACCGGAAAGGCCGCTTTGGATTATCTCGGAGCCGGGGCCCAAAATCCCAATAAAATCGCCGCGGATGTACTTATTTTCAGCGATGCCATGCCCGACATTTCCTGGCGGGAACTGGTGCAGGCCGTCCAGGCCAAACCGGATTTAGAACAATTGCGTCTGGTACTGATGACAAATCAGTCCGTTAAAGAAATCATTACCGGAGACATGGGACGGGCGATCGACCTGGTTTTACCGCGCGAAATTCGCGCCAACGAGCTGTTGGCAAGCCTCCATAAAATTCCCGGCTCCTGGTGCAGTTTTGTGCGCCCCATAGCCCATCAATCAATCAAAGCTCAAAGCCGCACCCTTGACATCTCCGCACCGCCCCAGCCTCAGCCGACGACGTTGTGCAACGACGGTGTTGCCATTGCGGCCATGTGAATCCCCGCGAGGTAGCCGGTGGAAAACGCCAACTGCAGGTTGTAGCCGCCGCTGGGGCCGGTCAGGTCCAGCACTTCGCCGGCCAGAAATAACTGGGGATTTATCCGTGATTGCATGGTGTCGGGGATTACTTCATCCAGCCGCACGCCGCCGGCGGTGACCATGGCTTCCTTAAATCCGCGTGTGGCATAAATGACAAAGGCCGTGGCTTTGAGCCGTTCGATAAGTTTTTGAATCTGCCGCGTTGTCAGGTTGGCACATGTCTGTCGCTGGTCGATATCGCTTAATTGGCAGAACATGTCCGCAAGCCGCTGCGGGATAATTTCCGACAGTTTGGATCTCACCAGTTTTTTACCCTCCGTGCCATGCCATTGTCGCAACATGCTTGCTAACTGCTCATGGCTGACATGGCGCACAAAATCGACGCGCAAAGTAATTTCGGGAAATTTTTCCAGCAGCTCGGCGACCATTTCCGACATGTTCAAAACCGCCGGTCCTGATAAGCCAAAGTGCGTAAAGAGCATGTCATTGATGCTCGGTTCGGGCTTTCCCGTGGTCAGCCGGGGCAGCGGGCCGGGGGCCTCAATGCGTATGGCCACATCCGGTACGGCCAGTCCCTTAAGGTCGCCGATCCACGGTTCTTTGCATAGCAGCGGCACAATCGCGGGCCGTGGCGTGATAACCCGGTGCCCAAGGCTTCGCGCAAAACTGTATCCATCGCCCGTGGTGCCCATGCGTGTATAGCTTTGGCCGCCAACGGCAATCAGCAGAATGCGACAATAAAACACATCGCCACCGCCGACGGCAACGCCGAAACGCTTTGCGGCCAAATCCCATGTTACCGCAGTGGCGGCGCGGGGCGCATGGACGGTCACGCCCAGTTCCGCCATCCGTTGCACCATGCAGTGCACCACGGAGCTGGCTTTATTGGAATCGGGATAAATTTTTCCGTCATGCTCTTCATGCGTCGCTACGCCCCGGCCGGCAAACCAATGCCGCAGGGCGGTGTTGTCCAGCGTTCGCAGCGCGGGCGTAAGAAATCGGCCATTGCGGCCGAATTGCCGGATGAGAAAATCAATATCGCCGGCATTGGTTAAATTGCAACGCCCGCCGCCGCACACAAGCACCTTGATTCCCGGTTGCGGATTTTTCTCCAGAACGGCAATCCGCGGCACGCTTTGCCCGCGGGCGATACATGCCTCGCCGCATGCAATGGCCGCCATCATGCCCGCGGCACCGGCACCGATAATCAAGATGTCATGGGAATTTAATTCATCAGCCATCGGCGCGTATCCCGTTATTGCGGCACCGCGGGCGAACCCGGCGGTGATGCGTCGCGCGGGGCGGAGAGATCGTCCGGAATGGCCGTTGGCTCTCCTTTGCGATTAACGCACGCAATGGTGCTTTCCGCAGTGGTCAGCAACAGTCGGGACTGCCGATTGTACAATTCATATACATGGTCAATGCGGGCGCGGGTTTGACGCGCAATGCGCGTAACGAGTTCCAATTCATCATCATATCTAATCGGACGTTTGAATTGCACGCTGATTCGGGCGACGACAAAAATAAATCCCCGGTCTTCCAGATCGCGGTAGGTAACGCCGCATTGCCGCAATAGTTCCGTTCGGCCCATTTCAAAATAGGGCAGATAATTGGAATGGTGCAGATACCCCATCGGATCGCATTCCACGTAACGCACGCGGATAAAAATTGTGTTTTGCGGGTTCATAATCGCTTCCCTGGTACCTTGCCCCTGGCGTGGTTATTCGATGCCCGCCAGGCGATTTCCGGGTTCATTATAAAACAGGCTTCCCAATTGTTTCGCATCCGGCAGCCCGCGAAACCGCTCCTTGCCATCCACCAGCACCACGGGCACTTCCCCGCCATATTTTTCCAGCAGTTCCCCATTGCCGGTGATGTCAATTTTTTCAATCATTACCGGCACTGATTTGGGCAGTGATAGTTCAATGGCCTTGCAGGTCGTGGCACAGGTTTGGCAATCAGGTTTGATGTAAATGGTTACGCGATGCATATTTTCTACTCCGTTGTTTCACTCGGGCGGAACCCTGTTTCGGCCGCCGCCTGCGACCGCCGGAATACTATACTCGTTACCGTCATGGTTTGCATTTATTGCGTTGAATAAACAGTTGTTTGCCTTGACGATTCGGCTCACGGATGATAGCTTCACAGGAGTTAGGGACTCTGTATGTTGAGCCTCACAATGGACTGCAGGAGGTTATCCATGTTCCCACGGGCGATTATCCGTACACGAAATATTAATATTGGATTGGCTTTTGCCGTGGCTTTTGGAGCCGCGGTTTGTGCGGCGGCACCGGCAACCATGCCGGCGGCCCCTGCGGCCACAGCTCCGGCGGCGGCCGCCACAACGGCCCCGTCAACCGCTCCGGCGACCACGGTACCCGTGCCGGTGGTGTCGGCACCGGCGGTGAAAAGCTCGAAAATCAGCAAGAAACGTACCCATGCAAAAATAAACGTCACAGCGTTTGTGGGCCAAATTAATGCCACACACGTCAATATCCGCAGCGGTCCCGGCCTGTCTTATTATGCCATTGGTCAACTCGCCCGGGGAGATTTGATCCAGGTTACCGGTGAACGCAATGGCTGGTACCGCTTCTCAGCTCCGGCCGGCGCGCGTTGCTATATTGCCCGGCAGTTTGTCAAACTCGGTGCCGACGGCACCACCGGCACTGTGACCGGAAGTTTTGTTAATGTGCGCGCTGCCAGTGCCTTAACGCCTAACAGCAATTATGCCGTTGTCGATGTTCTCAACACCGGAGCAACCGTATCGGTTACCGGGCAAACACCGACCTATGATATCATTCGCGCACCAAAAGGAACTGGATTTTATGTGTTGGCGCGGTTCGTGGCTCCGGCCCCGGCGGGCAGCACCTATGTAACACCGGAACTAAAAATGCCGCCCGGCTTTAAGGGACCGGGACTTCCAACGGCCTCAACCCCGGCTGCGGTCGCCTCCACATCGGCTACGACGGTGACTCCGGGTGCCGCTTCGTCCAACAATGCCGCGGCCACAGGATTGTCCGCGCCGGTACCGCCGGTAATCAGCACGACCGGTAGCGGCGCGGCTGTGGTACCGGTTCCGCCAACGACTACCGCCACGGTGGAACCCGCTCAAGCTTCCACCAATGCAACACCTGCGGCCACCGCGCCGACGGGAGCCAAGGTTGTCACCATGCCCACCGTGCCGGCACCGGAGGTGAAATTCAGCCCCGATGCGTTCCGCACCTATCGCCAATTAAACCGGCAGATGCAGGCTCAATTTGACAAACCCATCATGCAACGCAATTTGCAACCGTTGCTGACCGACTTTGAGAATTTAATTCAACGGCCGAACATGCCGCACTCCGTTATTGATGGCAGCAACGCCCGGATTAAATTGCTCAAGAAACAGATAGCCATTCAGGAAATTGTGGCCGCATCACAAAAGCAAAAGCCGTTGACCGCGGTTTTAGCGCCCTATCAACAACAATGGGAACAATCCCAGAAAGAACTTGCCCGGGCTGAAGCCAAAGCGCCTTATATTGCGTATGGCATTCTCAAAACCAGCACGGTTTTGAAAAATTATGCGCTGGTAGACCCCAACACGGGCCGGGTTGTGGCATATTTGGAGCCGAGTTCAAAAATCGACATCTCCAAGCTCCTGGGATCATACATTGGCGTAAAAGGCGAAGTTGTCAGCAGCACGGGAGTGGTGGTGCACGTTATTAAAGTGACTGCCGCCACCATGTTCTCCGAGCCATCGGCGCATTAAGCCGGTGGTGGTGGTGCCGCTGATTGGGCATCAGCGGCGCGATCGGAGATGGGCTTTAAGTTTGGCGGTACAGGAAAAGGTGGCACGAGATCATGGCGCACGGTGAAATTCTTTTTCCCCTGTTGGACGCTTTTAAAATCGAATTACCCTCATGGGGATTTGCCGATACCGGTACACGGTTTGGAAAATTCTTTCAGGATGCCGCAGCCGGCGATATCGACGAAAAACTCGCGGATGCTGGACATGTCCACAAACTCACAGGTTCATGTCCCACGGTCGCTGTTCATGTATTGTGGGATTTCAAGAAAAATCAGGATGCCGCGGAAGTGGCCGCTCTGGCAACGAAATATGGAGTGGACATTGGTTCAATCAACCCCAATGTATTTCAAAATCAGGAATACAAATGGGGCAGTATTACCAATCGTTCGCAATCCATCCGGCGTGCCGCCACGGAACATATTCTGGATTCCGTAAAAATTGGCCGCGCGGTGGGCAGTGGGTATCTGTCGCTCTGGTTTGCCGACGGCATAAATTATCCCGGCCAATCTGATATTATTGCGCGTAAACATTGGGCAACCGAAGCTCTCAAGCAGGTTCATGCGGCCATGCCGCATGACATGACCATGCTGGTGGAATATAAACCGTTCGAGCCGGCATTTTATGCCACGGATATTGCGGACTGGGGAATGGCGGCGCATTTCGCCCGCGCCGCCGGACCGCGCGCCAAAGTACTGGTGGATACCGGACACCACTATCAGGCCGCCAATATTGAACAAATTGTGGCCTGGCTGCTGGATGAGAATTTGCTGGGCGGCTTTCATTTCAACGACCGCAAGTATGCCGATGATGATCTGACCATGGGATCCATTGATCCATATCAGATTTTCCGGATTTTCCATGAAATAGAAAACCATCGCTTCCGGACCGGTCAACTCCCGCCGATCGCCTACATGGTCGATCAAAGCCATAATCTGAAACCCAAGATTGAAGCGATGATTCAAACGGTGGATATTGCCCAGCAGCTTTATGCCAAAGCATGTCTGGTTGACCGCAAAGCTCTGTCCCTGTCCCAGGAACGCGAAGACCTGGTACAAAGCGAAAACATTCTGCGTGATGCGTTTTTAACCGATGTCCGGCCGCTTCTGGCGGACTGGCGGAAATCCCGCAACCTGCCAGCAAACCCGTTGGAGGCGCACCGCCAAAGCGGGTATGAAGCCAAAGTGGCCGCGGATCGGCGCAGGAAATATGCGTCCAAAGGCGGCGGCGCTTACGCCTGATTCCATGACATGGAGGCCCCCTCATGTCCACAAGTCTGACAACCGAAAATCGTTTCACGCGTTGGTCCGCGAAAACTTGGCGGATAACCGCCTCCGTCGCCTGTGCCTTGTGCTGTTCCGCATTTCTCCTTGGTGCGGCGTTGTTTCTATTTCCACCCTCTGATATCTCCGGCGGCCCGGCGTTGAATGCTCCGGCTTTGTTATTGGCATTTGTCGCCACACTGTGCGGTGGGGCGGGGATATTCGGGTTTAATCGCTATGCGGCATTAAACGCGGATGATCAATTCATCGCGTTATGGACCAATTTATTAAGCCGGGTCATGGTCATGGTGCAATTATTCGCGTTCGGCACGGTGCTGTTCTGGACGATTTTGCATTTCATTGGATTGCCGGCGATCAGCCAATTCCATCACTGACATCGCTAACCCCGCGTATATCAATAACTCCGCCCGATGTATGCAGCCGTGCCAACTGCGGGCTGCTTGAACCGGCTGCCGGTGTCGCTGCGGAAAGCACGACGTTCATCGCACGCCTCCCCAAAGGCAATCACATAATTATATAAACATGTAATGATATGTTAGCAATGCGCTTGCATTGCGCTACATTGCCGTGAGGTTTATGTGATTCCTCCGGTTTATCAAATCTTCAGCGCAGTCTTCATGGACTCTTAACACTCTTCTTCATAATGACCACCTTCTTGTGGTTGTGTCGCGGCGGAGTCGCCAATCGCCGCCGCGGTGTTTTGTTTGTCTCTTTTTAAGGAGAACAGGTTATGGAAGCATGGATCGGCAAGATATCCAACCAATTTGGCAAGCGGGCCTTTGTGGCCGCGATGTTGGCGGGAGCCAGTCTGGCTGGAACGGCCATGGGGGCAACGGGCGGTACCGCTCCGGCCGCCACAATGACCCCCGCGCAAGTGCAGGCGGAATTGCAGGCGCTGCAGGCCCAGGTGGCGGCGTTGAAGGCCAAAGAACAGAAAACCAGCGACAGCGTTGAAAGCGCCGCCCAGGTCAAAGCAATTGTTCAGGAGGTGCTGAAAAACTCCAAAACGCAATCGCAATACATGGATAACCAGCTTCAGGCCGGCTATGACGGCGGATTTTTCATTCGCACTCCAAACAAGGCCTTTAATCTGACCATCAACGGCTACCTGCAGTTCCGTTACAGCTACGCCGGTGCCGAAGGGCACAACCCGTACACCAACTATAACACCAGCGGCTTTAACTTCCGTCGGGCGCGGTTGATTTTATCCGGCAACGTCTTTAAGAACTTCATCTATTGTATTTCCGGTGATTTTCAAACTGGAATTTCCGGAGCAACCGTTGGAAATAACAACGCGTTCGCAATTCTCGACACTTGGGCCGGTTACAAATTCAGTCCGGCGGTGATTGTGCGAGCGGGCTCCATGCTCGTGCCGTTTACCCATGTGGAATATTTCTCATCTGGAACCGAATTCCCCGATTTCGCGGTCGCGGAGGCACCATTTGATCCGGTGAGATCGGACGCAATTGACCTCGAAGGGCAGATCGTTCCGCACACCTTCAATTACGAGATTCAGGTGAATAACGGATCAACTTCCCAGGACAACGGCAACGTCGGACCAGGCGGACATTTTGGAAACCGCCCGGCGGTCTACGGACGAATCAACTTCGCCGGAGCCGGTAAAATTTCAGATTTCAACGACTCGCCGGATATCGAATGGCACAAGCACCTTGCCTGGCTCATCGGTGCGGCGGCTGGATATGAATCCCAGAATCCATTCGCATCGTTTACGCCCGGCAGCACCACCGCACCGGCGGGCGTCGGCACGCTCAACGGCAATTTGACGCGCTTTACCGTCGATGCGCATGCGAAATATCGCGGGTTTGCGTTTAATAGCGCTGTTTACGCCCAGAACATCGACGCGGCACCCGGAAGCAGCCTCGTTGGCACAGGGCACAGCTCTCTATTTGAAACCGGTTACTACGTGGAAGGCGGTTATTTCTTCGTCCCACATAAATGGGAAATTGCGGGACGCTATGGCGAACTGCTCTATAATCGCACCAGCCAACACCAGTACGAGGCCACCGGTGGCATAAATTATTATATCTTCGGTGAAAATGCTAAGATTCAGGCGGCAGTGACCTACGTGCAGGATGCCCAGTACACCAATTCGAACCTGGGAACCACTGCCGGCTCCAACGACTGGATCGGGCAGATTCAGTTCCAGTTTAAATTCTAACCCAAGGGGTCGGAAAAATTTCCTCTACTCCGCTTTGCGAGGGGCTTGGCTTTATGCCAGGCCCCTCTTTTTTTTGCTGATCATCCGGATTGCCGGCGGGGAGATTGCACGAGCATACGCGGCGCGGATATTATTCACACGCATTCGGCCGCTGGGCAGAGTCAGGACGTAATATTGCGCTTTTACGAATATATGTCTTCATTTTTCGCGAACTTTCGCCGGGTCTGCCGAGCGGCAAATGTTCCGGTGAATCGATTGTGTTCCGATAATGCCGTCAAAAAAGCAAAGAAAATTGCAGAATATTTGCATTTCACATTTAGATGTGTAGACTATAGCTTGTTGGGCCTGAAGAGAGGCACGTTTCGGGTGCCCCTGCTTAAATAAAATTCAGAGTTCAACGAGAGGCAGAGCCTTTCAGTGGGTTCAAGCAACATGGATGTTGGTATGCGGTCTTTTGCGGCGCTAAGCAGTCGCATGATCGCATGGAGATGAAAACAACTGTTCTCCAGCACGTGGTGTTCAAGTGCCGGAGGCAGGGCAAGCCGGATATTTTTTATCCGGAATATCACCGGGAGCGTGCAAGATGTTAAAGAAAACAATTCTATCGGTAGCTCTGATCGCGGCTGCGGGGACCTTCCTGTCCACGCCGAGAACGAATGCCAGCACAGTGTCATTTTCCAGCATCAGCGTGGGCGACGGGAGTAATCACGAGTTGGGCGGCAGCATCGAGTTTGCCTTCGGCAATGGCACCGTGACTGTCACGATCACAAATTCCACCACGTCCACCTTATCGGCGAACGAGCTCTTGGGTGGTGTTGGGTTTACTCTCGCTGTGAACGGTCTCGGGACTCCGTCGATTGCTAATACGCCCACCGTGGGCGACCAAATTACGGTTGCGAGTGATGGCACCTACACGAAAAGCGGAGCTACTGCAAACAACAATCTATCGGGACCTTGGAATGCATCCCTCACTGGCAGCACAATTCTTCTAATGGCCGGCCCGTCCGGAGCGACGACACCTGGACCGTCGGATTTGGTAATCGGGACGCCGGCGACCGGCGGCACCACCTACAATGGAAACGGATCGATCGACGGAAATAGTGCACATAATCCGTTCCTTTTCGAGACTGCCACTTTCACGCTCGACATTAGCGGCGTGACGGCCAGCTCCTCCCTCGATCCGTCCGCGAATGTTGTGGTGTACTACGGTACCGGTGGCTCGACCTTCAGTATCACGCCGCAGGGAGCAGTCGTAACCGGAGGCCAACTGCCCATCCCTGCCACGCTTCCGCTTGTGGGCGCGGGCATGCTTGGCTTGGGGTTGCTGGCACTGCGCAATCGTCGGCGTCGCACCTCGAAGCCGTAAATAATCACAGGATAATCCGTCCTTTGCCGCATGCTGCTGATGCTCCGCCATCCGCCGCGCGCAGGTGCCGCCTTCGCGGCCGCTCTCGCCGATTGCATGGGGTGCCGCCGGAAAATGGTATCACCGCCGCTGGAAGTTACGGCGCGCACGGGTGGAAACCCATGGCCATTTTACGCGAGCGGTCGCCAGCGCGAAGTACGACCGAAGAACAATTACAACCCGGCCCGGTGTTACAGAACACCGAATTAACACCGGTCATGTACCGTCGCAGCGGTTGCGTCCCTTTTTCATTTCTACTTGGCGAATGAGCTATATCAAAAACGCCGGTCGCACGGTGTGCTTTCTGCGCAGAACTCGTCAAAAGCCCACATTGCGTGATGGACGTTTTGTTTTACTGGAACGGCCAGCCGCTGCGGATTACCGCGCCAATCGCGTCCGACAGGTGTCGGGTTGCGAATTGCGTGTTGCGGCCGAGGCGGATGAGTTGAGGAATCAGCATCGGTTTGCGGGCCAGACTTAGCGTTAAATCCCATGGCCGAACCGTGCCGGAACCGTCAACAAAGTGCACGACCTTGGAGGAAACATTTTCAAATGCCGTATCACTGATCGCCCTGATTCCCAGCCACGGCACTTTTCGCCGTTCCGCAAGTTGTCGGGTGTAAACGTTTTCCATATCCACGGCAATGGCATTGGTCTCTTTGTACAATTGCTTTTTTTCCTTGGCTGTTCCCACCAATTCCCGGGCGGTATGGATGGCACCTACACGAACCCGCCGTTGGCTGGACATGGCATTCATAAATTCCGCCACGCGATCGGCATCAGTTGAGTTGGCATCGATAACCAGATCGCCAACGGCTAATTCCGGTGCCAACGCGCCGGCCACGCCGGCCACAATAACTCCCGCCACACGCTGATGCGCATAACGCGGCAGCACCTCGCGCAGGCGTGCGCCGCGCATTCCGATGCACTCCACCTTGATGGCATCATACGAGTTGGAGCGGGCAACGGCCGGACAGTCATGCGACCAGCGGTCCACGGCGGTTTGCACCGCTTCGGTTTCCGGCTTCAGGGCCGCGAACATCAACAGCACTTTCGAATCACAAATTGTTTGGCTCTGCGTATTCATCGCAAGTTACTATCGGACAAAACCATCGGGAAAGGCGCAATAATTATCCAAAAAAGTTAGTTATGCGACGTTGCAAGCATCGCGCCGCGCTAATTCACAACGTATCATCCGCCGGTGCGTATAAGCGCGGGTGCGACTGCATAACTGTGCGCACGCACTTTCCGCACATATAAAACCGGATCGGCGAAGGATAATCTGTGTTGTCCGCGTCATCGCCCTGCACCCATTGCCGGCAAAATACCTCACGGGCACCGCATAGCGCGCAGTGGGTGGGGCCGCCGCCGCTTTTATCCACCAGCATATCGCTCAGGCGGCTGTACTTTTTTAATTCTCCAATCCCATCTGCCGGCTGCATGTCAAAGCTCACATTCCGCGTTTTAAGCCACTGGGCCAACTGTTGCGCCTCGGATGGATCACAATAGCAAGTCCAGTCGCTGTTTCTCGGACCCTCGCGGAAAAAACCCATATCCTCCAGCCGCTCCTGGGCTATGGGATCAAGCCAATGCTTCACTTTTATGACCATGCGTTCAACCATGGCTATTACCAATAACGCAAAAGGGCCAAAAAAGAAAGTGCCGTCGCAACGGTTTGCAACTTCCGCCTGGATTATTTGACACGGTGTTGCGGCGGTTCCTAAGGCAGGTTGGTTTCATACGCGGCGTTATCCGCGGATAAAAATCCCGTTCCCGCGCCCACGGGAACCGGGGTCGGGGAGGTAACCGTATAGCAGTGGTTTTGCGAAGCGGCATGGCCGTCACAATACACCACATTCGTGCCGCCCTGATGCCGAAAAGCCTGTGTGCCTGAGGCGCGCTCGGCGTCGCTGATGCCATCGGCATTTTCAGGAACAGGGTTCAGCAGCACCGGTGCGCGCATCCAGTAATCGATGCCGCCGGTCCAGCCGCCGTCGCCGAATAGAGCGCAAGAAGCTGGATTTGCCACATCGGTTCTTCGCGCCGGGGCCAACATGGTTTCACCGGGACCTTCCATCGCACCATGGCCGATGTAACTGGTGTTGTAGTTGTAGCCCAGCACAATCTGCCCGGCCACCGGCGTTTGATGCACCGCCGGGCACACCAGAACGCGCAGTGTGGTTTGTCCCATGAATAAAATTCCCGGCGTGTACCGCCATTGATTGCTCTGTGTGTTGCGCACATGGTCCAAAGCCCAGGATGGATTGCCATAATTGTAATAGCCCGGTGGATAACTGCCCAGGTATGTGTTGGCGTATTCCTGCGCATCCATGCCCAGCTGGCGCAAATTACTCATGCATACCGTTGAATCAGCATCGTCAATTGCCATTGCCAATGCCGGCGTCAGCAGCGCAAGAAGCACTGCCACCAGCGCGGTGACCACCAGCATCTCAATAAGCGTAAAGCCTTGGCAAATATGGCTTTTCATCGAATAATCCTCGCCAATTCCGTCTTTGCGGTGTCATGCACCGCCGTGCCGCGGTAAGAGATTCCCAACAGGTGCATCACGTGTTCACACGCGGATTTTTCCCCGGCGGCGCAACAGCGGCAGCAGGACCAGCGCTGAGAGCAACAGCGCGTCAGTCGCGGGTTCCGGCACCACGCCCGCCACAGCCTGAATATACATGGAATTTGTGGCGGAAGCCGGCACGGTAAATTGAATATAATCAATGGAATTCAATCCAGTGCCGGCAACATTCAGCCATGTCCCGCCGGAACTGCCGTCAAGTGTAGTGATGACTTGATTCCAGGATTCATTGCTGAATGATGCCAGTGTGCCAGGAAAGGGCTTGGAAAAATCGGCCACCGGCGTTCCGGCGGCGACGGTATCGGGGGCATATACGCCGTCGGGTCCAATTGATGTCGAATTAAAATAATTAGTAGGAACATCAAAAGCAATTAAGCTGGCGTCAGAACTGCTGGGAACCCATTGATAAAGTGATGGATCGGCCGGGTTGGGTTCCACCGCCGTTGCGCCGGTGACACCGTTGTATTGCAGATATTTCCAGTTGGTTCCATCCTGACTCACGGCCACGGTCGCGGCGCGCAAATTGGTATAATTTCCATTGTTGATTGTGCCTCCGGTGGTTCCGGCCACGCCGCTGCCATATTGTGTATCGGTAAGCCCCACACCCGCCTGAATGCCAATGTTAAAGCCATTGTTCACCGCCGCAGTCGTGGCGGCATAGCCGTTGGCACCGAAGCTCAACTCCACCGTCTTGCCAGGAGCCACCGGCAGCAAGGCTGCTCCGTATGACCCGCCGGCCGTAGTGGCAAAGGCGGCGTCGAATGGCGTAACCGTATACGATGCGCCGCCGTAGGACCCGGCAAAGGCGTTTAGTTGGCCATTCCAGGCGTTGGTTTCAACGCCGGACGTTACCACGGTTGCCGCCCAGTTAACCGGCTCGGCCGCACATACGCCCGCGGATAATAAAACTCCAGTTGCAAAAGCAATACCCTTCATGGGAAAACCTCTCTGACTTTTACGGCGCGAACCGAAAAGCCGATACGTGAAAAAACAATGTCGTATCCCTTGGGCAACCGGTGCTGGCTGGCGTGATTGTTGAGGTCAATAGCGGGGCAACATTATCGCATTTTTCGTTCTACCGGTGAAAATTGTGATCAGCGGCACAAAATGCGTGAACAACTGCCTGTGGCCATAAACTCAAAATCTAACCGACAACGCACAGAGTCCCATCTCGCGAGGACCGGCATAAATCAACAGGCAGGTCTTCTGGCTTGGGGTTTGGGGCGTAACAATCTTCCCGGATTAACTGATTCCCGCGGTCATTTGATTCTTGGCCGCATCACCGGCGAGCGCCGGTTGAACCATATCCAGTGATTGTACGCGAATTTTACCCCTTACAGCGGCGCGTCCGCGGCGGAATTTAACCGCCTTCCCTTTTCATTCGCCTACACCGGCGAACACCTGTCAGGTCACACTGTACCAGCTTTCAAATTCTTTGCAAGAAAACTCGTCTTTCCGCTTGCCGTGAACGCCGGTCACGTCTATAACATTCGCTGTGTCAAGCAGGTTGCGGCCTGATGAACCGGTGCAAGGGCGTTTCGGTCCATCTTCAGCTTGCGCGTGGAAGGCTTGGTGCCCAAAGCGGAAACCACTGCCGTCGGCAGCCGGCGGTCGGCCGAGCTGATGGATCACGAAAGGAAATTGTACTCACATGGCTCCATCGTTACTTTATGATTTAAGCCGACTTGATCTGCACAAAGAAGAGTTTTCGCTTGAAGATATTCGCAAAATCAATCCGCAACGTTTTGAAATGGAGCAGCTTTCCGCCATCATCCATATTGATTATCCGGCCAACACGGTCATCGGCGTCAAGCACGTCGGGGAAAATGAGTTCTGGGCGCGCGGGCACATTCCCGGCCGGCCCCTGATGCCGGGCGTGATGATGGTGGAGGCGGCGGCGCAGTTGTGTTCCTTCATGGCGCGCAAAACCATACCGGAAATTCAATTCATGGGTTTCGCCAAGGCCGACACCGTGCGCTTTCGCGGAACCGTGGTGCCGCCGAGTTCGTTGTATTTAATAGCGCAGGCGGCGGATATTTCGCGCCGCCGGATTATCGCCAATTGTCAGGGTATTTGTAACGGCACGCTGGTATTCGAGGCTGTGATCACCGGCATGCCGGTATAGGGTCCGTTCGCCGATATTTTCCAGGGTTCCGCCATGTCCGATATGTCTGAAAAAATCGATGATCTGCTGCCGGACAAGGCCGCCGTGGCCCAATTGATCAACGGCATGTCCGCCGGGGATGCCGCCAACGATTTCCCAAATCCCGCAATAAACACTTCTGCGCCCGATTCAAGCACGCCGGACGCGGATGGCTTCGCTCAGATTCCCGCCAAGCCCGCTGTGTACGCCTGTTTTTCCCCGGATGGGGCCGCCATCGTCGCCGCCACCACCGCCAATTTACGCAACGCATTGAAGAATCGCATCGCCAATCAAGCAGGCGGCAAATCAAAAGCCGTCAACTATGCGGACATTGCCGAGAGCATCCGTTTTCGCTGTGTCGGCAGTGCGTTCGCCGCCAGTTGGTGGTATTACCGCGCGGTGCGAACCCTGTTTCCCCGTCGCTATGCCGCCATGCTTGCCTGGAAGCCGCACTGGTTTGTAAATCTCAATCCGGACGCGGACTTTCCCCGCTTCCAGATTTCCAATACGCTCGCCGATTCTCCCAGTGTCAACATCGGGCCGCTGGCTACCCGGCGCAAAGCCCGGGGAATCGTGGAATCAATGGAAGATTTGTTCGATTTATGCCGGTATTATGACATATTACGCCAGGCTCCGCATGGCAAGCCGTGTGCCTATAAGGAACTGGGCAAGTGTCCCGCCCCTTGCGACGGCAGTATTTCCATGGTTGACTACCGGCAACGTATCAGCCGCGCCATGGATTTTCTGTCCGATTCTATCGGTAACCGCATGCAATGGTTTGAGAATCAGGAGCAATTGATACGTGAAGCGGCCGCGCGCATGGACTTTCGCGCGGCCGCCGGGCACAAGCGCAAGCTGGATCAGGCCGATAAATTGAATCAGGGAAAGCTCACTGAAATTCACAACATGGACAAATGGAAATATCTTATTCTGCAGCGCGGTAAAACCAGAAATTGGATTGCCCCGTTTGTCGCGGGTCCGGGCTGGATATCATCCCTTGATGAAGTTCCGCAGGCCGCCGGTGCCGCTTCGGTTCCGTTCTGGATGACCGTTTGCAACCTCGAACTTCCCGACAACCTGACGGTCGATTGTTTTCCAATCGAAGAAATTGCGGCACTTGTGACATACCACAAATATCGCCCCGGTGAGGCGGGGCTTTATATTCCCATGGATGGCCAAATCGATGCCGAAACCATTGGCAAAGCCCTGGAATTCTGGCTGAACTATAAGAGCGACTGTGATATGCCGGAGATTAATTCCGCGGATCCCGCGGCTGTGATAAACGTGGCGGATAATCTGGAGACAGGTGATGAGTGATGCCCCATGCGATGTTCTGGTAATCGGTGGGGGCGTCATCGGCCTGACCACAGCCTGGAACCTGGCGCAACGCGGCGCGTCCGTGACGGTCTTGGAAATGGGCCGCTGCGGACAGGCCGCCAGCCGGGCCGCGCTGGGCGCACTGTGGCCCCCGCCAATGGCCCGCGCGGGAGTCATGCAACAGCTACACCGCCAGAGTTTGTGGAGCTATGGAGCTTTTATTGAGTCCCTTCAAGCCGCATCTGGACTGCATATCGATTATCAACGGCGCGGAAAACTGGAATTACTGAATTCAGCCGACGCTTCTCGCACCGCGGCGGAACAGTGTGATGCGGCCAACGCGTCCTGGCCGACATGCGGTGATAAGCCGGTAATGGAACTGCTCAATAGTTCGCAAGCGAAAGAATATGAACCGGAGCTTTCCGACCCGCCGCACGGTGCGCATCTTTGCCGATGGTCCGGACAGGTGAATGTGGATCAGTTGCTCGACGCCCTTATTGCCGCATGTATGCGCTCCAAAGTGCGAATCGTTGAGGGGCTGCGGGTGGATCGGTTGGAGTCCCATGGCGGTCGCGCGGCCTGGGCGCATGCCGGCAGCCGCAAGTTTTCCGCGGGCAACTTTGTTCTGTGCGCGGGAATTGGTGTGCCGACCATTGCATGCGATTCCGAGCCGTCACCGCCCATTACGCCGGTGAAGGGGCAGGCCCTGCTGTTGCGAGCGCGGCGGGAGATTGTCCGGCATATTGTCAAAAGCGGCATGATCTTTCTGGTGCCTTGGCAGGATGGGCGGATACTCGTTGGCTCCACCACTGAACCGGAGGCGGGCTTTGACCTTACCAACACGCCCGATGGCGTACAATTTCTTCTTCAAGGAGCAACGGACATTGCGCCGGCTCTTAAGTCCGCCGCCGTGGAACGCATCTGGGCTGGGTTAAGACCCACCGGCCCCAAGCATCGTCCGGTCATGGGGCGGTCGCCGGCGCATGAAAATGTTTTTCTATGCGCCGGCCATTTCAAAATCGGCATCGGTTTGGCACCATTATCCGGCAAGTTCATGGCTGAATTAATCACCACCGGACGGACCGAACCCGGCATGGAGGCATTTGCATTACAAGGTCCGTCCGAGTAGCCGCGCACTTGCGGCGGCTGATTATTTCGGTTCAAGTCCAGGCCCTCTTCAAAAATAAAAGTGTATGCCCAGGCCAAAGTACTGGATTTTATTTACAAAGAACTGGCCATACGGCGAGTGGCCGCGATAATACTCCAGCAGAAATTGCAGTTTGGAACTATCGGGCTTGCCGTTGGAGAGTTGGATGCCGCCGACGGCGGAAATGTCCGTATCGTAATTGTTTTCACTCCAATTTTTGAAATCGATTCCCGCCACGGGGGATATAAAGCAGGTCCCTTTGTGAAAAAATGCCCGGCCATGGTATTCCGCGCCATAATGAAAGCGCCAATGGCCCAAATTGGACGGAGCCACATCGCCAAGATAACCCGCGCCGGCATATAAACGCACTGTCCGGCGGAATAAATCAATGGAAGCAATCGCGTTTAATTCCTCATAACTTATTTTTTGCCGCAGGCCGTTGTAATATGCCGGATTGGCAATTAAAAATTCGTCACCCAGATGAGAGCTTTGATGGTAGTAGCGTACCAGCAGCGAAAAGTTGCGATGGCGCACGGCCAAATATCCACCCACCTGAAAATCGGTATTTTGCAGATCGCTGTGAGGTGTGTCCATATTGAAATAGGCAAATGCGTCCGCCTGCATGCCGGCTTCCCATTGCCAGTGGTCCGGCCAGTTGCCGCGTTCAAATGGTATGGTATTACCGATACTTACCGGAATGACGTCCCGCAATCCATTGGGGTGATAGGGGGCATAATACGTGTACGCCACGCTGAATGTCGGCCACTTCGGATCCGCGATCAGCGGTTGAAACAGCGTGCCGCGCGGCAGAAAACCGGTGGGCAGATGATACACACCCGCGCGCTCCATGGCTTTGGTATCCATTGCGATGGGGTATTTCCCGGCGGGCGGATTCGCCGCTGGTGCCGGCACGGACATCACGCCGGTACTCGCTTGTGGTGCCGCGGTTTGCGGCACGGCGGGTTGGACGAGCGGTTGCGGCGCAAATGCAACTGACTTTACGCCATGTATGCTTCTTATCGCTTTGCCGATCGCATTTTCCTCGGCCACTGGCACATTGCCAATGTCTACTGTGCCTCCCGTGACTCGCACGGATGCATGCGATAGATGGAATTTGACCTTTAGAACGGCGGACACATATCCGGCAAGATAGGCCTCATGATCTGATGTTGCGGGGGTTGCACCGGCGGCAATAATATGGCTGCATGATGCAATAAGTGCTGCCGCCGCTAGTGTAGACATGGTACGCATCACTTCTCCTGATTTGTATGTTATTCCCATCGGAGATTCCAACGCGGAAGGTTTCGGATTCTTGCAAATTCAGGAAGTCATGGCCGCCATCGGAAGGACCCGCAAAGGTGTTCCATGAACCGACCGCACTGGTCGCGGTTCCGGCGGCGGGGATACGGCTTGATCAGCGGTAATATCCAGCATGCGCTGCAGGCTCACACGGGACCAATAGGTGTCAATCGGATCGACTTGAATTTGATTGATAATGTTGCCCGCCGCAAGATTATCCAGAATATACAGCAGGTGGGGCGGGTCGATGCGATACATGGTTGTGCACAGACACTGGCAGTCCGAAAGCACCACAATGGTTTGTTCGGGATGCGCCTTGGCCAGGCGATGCACCATGTGAACTTCCGTGCCTACGGCCCATTTGCTTCCGGCCGGGGCAGCGGCAATCTGCCTGCCGATAAAGTCGGTAGAACCCACCAGATCAGCCTTTTGCACGACCTCCCAGCGGCATTCAGGATGTACCAGTACTTTCACTCCGGGCAGGCGCTGTCGAATATCATCCACATGCTCCGGGCGGAAAAGCTGATGCACGCTGCAATGGCCTTTCCAGAGGATAAATGCGGCGTCTTGAATCTGTTTTTCAGTTAATCCGCCATTGGGTTGCCGGTAATCCCACACCACCATGGATTCCAGCGGGTACCCCATTTTATAAGCGGTATTGCGGCCCAGATGCTGGTCGGGAAAAAAAATAATTTTTGTATGCGGCACATCCACCGGCTTCTGCCCGGCCAAAGCCCAGGCCAAAATTCTTTCGCAATTGCTGCTTGTGCATACCGCACCGTCATGTTCGCCGACAAAGCTTTTAACGGCAGCCGTGGAATTCATATACGTAATCGGCACAAGCTTGAAATGTTGATCCGCGCCGCAGGCTGCGCTGATGGCGGCCCAGGCGTCCTGGACGTCATCCAGTTGTGCCATATCCGCCATGGAACAACCCGCTCCCATATCCGGCAAAATTACTTTTTGGTGCGGCGCGGTTAAAACATCGGCGGATTCCGCCATGAAATGCACACCGCAGAAAATAACAAATTCCGCATCGGTAAGTTTGGCCGCTTCGCGGGATAATTGAAATGAATCACCCAGAAAATCCGCAAAACGCACCACGTCATCCTGTTGATAATGGTGCCCCAGAATCACAAGTCGGCGGCCTAATTCCGCTTTGCGTTGCGCAATTCTCGCCAGCAATTGTTCATGGGGAATGTGCAAATATTCTTTTGGAATGGGCTGTTGCCACTGCATGACACCACCTCGTCTTAGAGCCTTTGCATGGTTATCCTCGAGTTTTCCATGGCCGGGCCCAGCAATCGGCCGCGGGTTTCCACCGCGCTTTCGCCGGGGTTATACCCGCACACACTTTTAGCCATTGATTATAGGCGCTCAAGACGTTTTTGTGGATTTTCTCATGCTTTGGATTCGCAATGCTCCATGTCCGCCGGCATATCCGGCAGAATCTCCTGAGTACGGGCTTCGGCCTCCATCTCGTATGGCGATTGGGCATAACCGAAATCAAGGCAACATTGTACATATTCACGAATAAACATTCGCATGTCGCCCAGCCGTTCATATTGGCCGCAATGTACGAGTTGGTGAATGAGCCGACGCTTGGAATCGGGCAGATCATTCTTCATATAAATGCCGTAGCCGAATGTCATCCCTTCGGTCTTGTTCGTGAGAATGCCAATTTCCCGTGCCAGAAGCGTCAGTTCGGTATTTGGGCGCGGTAATTCATCAACATACATAATGCGCACTTTCTCCGGACGCTGCACGCCGACGCGCAATGCATTCCGCCATTGCGCTGAATCAAGAGCCACACCATTTTCCATGGCCTGGCGTTCCATGCCTTCCGCCCATGCGGTCATGCCGGGGGCAATGGTCGGCAAGATTCTCTTTAGTACCTCTACGTTAATCATCTTCAACTCTCCTCTAAAGCACGACTTGAATCTTTCGGTTCACGTAGATGTGAGCGTAGTATCTTCATCGGCTGTGCGTCTTGAATTCGTGACAATATTCGGCATGATTCTTGTGATATAACGTCTGATAAGCAGCACTTCCGGTAATGCAATGATTTTTACCGCATTGCCAATCACAGAGGTAAAGTTCCATGCTACAATATTGGTGTTGACAATGCGCTTTGGAGAACCTTGTAATGACACCAACAATGACAGCCGAGAAGCTTGGAATCATACTTGTCGATCACGGCAGCCGTTTGGCCTCCGCCAATGACATGCTCAATGACGTTGCCGAACTTTTCCGCCGGGTCAGCGGACAACCGATTGTGGAACCCGCACACATGGAATTGGCCGCGCCAACCATTGCCGATGCTTTTGCCGCGTGCGTGGCGCAGGGTGCCGCACGGGTGGTGGTGCATCCATATTTTTTATCGCCGGGCCGACACAGCACCACCGATATTCCGCGCATGGTGGCCGAGGCCGCCAAAGCTTATCCTGATACAAGTTTCCACATCACACAACCGCTGGGACTCGATGAGAAGATCGCACAGGTCATCGTGCAGCGGATTACCGATTGCGGCAACAATCAATATAGCTGTGAATATTGTCAAACCCGAAGCCAAAATCAGCGGCAATTGTGTCAATCCAACGCCTATATGTGCAGCTCATGTAAACCGGCGGGCTGTCCCAACGCGCCCGCGGCGGCATGATCGGGCGGTGATCTGGGACAGAGGCCCTTGTGCCATGCGTCTTGCGCACCTGGACCGGCCAACTCGGCGGATAGACGATCTCAAGTATCCGTGTCGGCACAACTCCACCGAATACGGGCAATTGTGCGGCAGAAGTCCGCCGTTGCCTGTTCGAGATCGCAATGCAAACGCCGCAACACCGAGAATCCAAAGCTCTTGCGCTGGAGAATGTCAGGGGAATATGCGAACGGCGATATTCGGTAATGCCGCTCCAATGCGATCACCGATGGCTGCCAATTCAGCGGGTGGTATGGCGGTGGCAAAAGTCTCGGTGGTGTGGCGGGCAACGGTGTAGATTTGAATGAGTTTAATTTTGCCGCCGGCAGCGCAAATATCGTTGATTCTGTTAATGTAAGCATCGATTTCTGACTCCGCCGGCAACTGTCCATGCACCCGCATCAGCAGTGTCTGGATAACCACCGGGCGGTGTCGGGCACAGGCTGTAATATTGTCCAGCACGCGTTGGAAAGCAATGGAGGATCGATCCACTTGCTGGTAATAGGTGTTGGTGCCCGCGTCCAGTTTTGCCCAAATTTCGCCATTGTGCGTATCGAGAAATGCCAATGCCTCTTCAATGGTGGGGCGGTGCAGCATGGTGGCGTTGGTGATCACAACGATTTTTATATCCGGAAGTTGGCGAACCTGGAGAAGATCGGCCACAAGTTGGCAGGCCGAAAAAAACTGCGGGCAGGTAGTCGGCTCCCCATCTCCGGAAAAAGCAATATCATTGAGGTGTTGCAATTCCGGTGCTACGGCAACAAATGGCTCCACGCGATAAATACCGCCGTTTTGCACGGATTCAAGCATGTCGGACAATTCGGATCGCAACAGGGCTAAATCTATGTTCGGCGATCCACCGGGAACCTTACGGTTCACGCAACAATAGATACAGTCAAAATTGCATATTTTGTCGGGATTCAGATTCACGCCGATGCTTATTCCACCGCTGCGCCGGGAAATCACCGGATATACGTAACGGTTGGATTCCCAGTGGCGGCCATGCGCTGCAAAAGCGCGACGATTTGCGGGATCAAGAAACAGATCAAGAGTTTGCTTGGGCGCGTTCATAACCAACCAGTGTAACCGGCACATCGCGCCGAATGCTACGGCTGATGTTTTTGCGCTGCATATAACATCATGTTGAGCATCAATGGACGCGCTGTGCTGGGGCTGTAGCCCATGATTCCCCATGCATGCGAGCCGGTCAGCCCCGTTGCAATATTGTAGGGGCTGTAGATGATCATCCATCTCCCATGGCGGCGCAGGCCATAGAGCACGGGTTTATCCAGAAAACCGTGGCGTCGCAGAAAAAATACACGATATTGCGCTTTTGGAAGTGCCACGCTCCTGGGGATTGTTCCGTTAAAAATGCGACTGGATTGTGGAATATGTCCCATTGTTGCCAGCGGATACAACTGGGCAATCATGGAGCGAAC
>JAJYZY010000135.1 GCA_021799715.1 Planctomycetota bacterium
CATACAATCGCACCGATAACACGGATACGAGGGGTTTTGTGGCGGTAAGCGGCCCACACCAAGCCGCCACTTGCCGTGGAGTATTCGACCCATGGTGGGAGGGAGCGGGAGGCATCGCAGTGATCGCGGATCAACGTCGTTGTCCCTCTTTGTATCCGTTTAATCCGTGAAATCGGTGGTCCCTTCACGTCCACTTCCATATCCGAGATCGGTTTAAACTCACGGATCCAAAACCGGACCACGGATCGCACCGATAACACGGATACGAGGGGTTTTGTGGCGGTAAGCGGCCCACACCAAGCCGCCACTTGCCGTGGAGTATTCGACCCATGGTGGGAGGGAGCGGGAGGCATCGCAGCGATCGCGGATCAACGTCGTTGTCCCTCTTTGTATCCGTTTAATCGGTGAAATCCGTGGTGGCCTTGCATCACGTTGATACCCGGCGGGGCCATACCGTATCGGGCTGCGTCCAAGCCGGCGTGGGTCATCGCACGATGCGTTTCCAGTCCAGGGTGGCATCGTGGAAATTCAGCAGCAGCGCCCGTCGCAGTTCCCTAACAGCAAGGTATCCGGCCATCTGGGCAATATGGCTGGGTGTAAACGCCGACACTACTTTTGCATCGACAATAACCAGGTCGTCCACGACAAGATCGGGAATTAATGTACCGATATGTTGTTTCCGATATGACACCTTGTACCGCTTCTGACAGCGCGCGACATGTCCTCGGGCTTGAAGCTCTATCACCAGAGCACGTTCGTACAGCTTTTCATCCAATCCAGGCTTGAGTTCATTTAATACCGTCATCGCAGCGCCGATAATTTCCCCGCTCAATTCCCTGTGAATGATATCGATAGCCATTTGCACTCCGGTCTGTCACACTCGCACTCCATGCATATATTAGAATATCCGCGTGGGAAAGCGGCGAGGAACGCACATGCCTCCCAGATCGGCCATGGCTTTCCATGGCCGAACTACGGATGGCACAAAGTGGTGTAGCCGGCAGCTAAAACACCGCGCGGGGAGGCGGAGTTCGCGGAGATAACGGGATGCAACGACGGAGCAAACCACGGATCGCAACGATAAAACGGAGTGAATGACGCACCGGCATTTGGGCCGGAGGGAGGAAAAAAAACGGGAAAATGCAGATCTGGGATTTTTCCGTTTCCGGAACTCCATGCGGCCCGGTCGATTGTGGCAAAAGGGTATTCCGGTATTGGAAAATAAGCGAATTTAGCGGAATTTTGTCAGGATATGGGGCCATTTTTGTTGTCGGGACAACGCGGGGCCGAGCCTGGCAGGGGGCGGCTTATATCCTGTAACAGGGAAATTTGGATATTTTTCGCTTGACCCAATCGCTTTTAGCGGTGATAGTTTTAGCACAGCGCCGAAGCTGTCGTGGCCCGGGGTTCGATTATTGGATGGTCGATGGCGTCACGAGGGTTCGGCATGCCGGTCAGGATGTTTGGCTACGGAGGCTTTCACCTATGGCAACAGTTCGCACACAACGCAGCGCGCCACCTTACGCACTTATTGTTTTCATCGGTCTGTTTCTCGTGGCGAGTATCATCGCCATTCTCCTTTACATGAAGTTGGGCAAGGCTGAACAAACTGCTTCGGCGGATCAGCAGAACCTGGCGCTGATTGCATCAACGGAAGATCAGAATATTCCGATGATTGCGGATTTGAAAGCCAACGCCTCCCCCAGCAATACCGTGGTCCGGCAATTGGTTTCACAAATAGATCAATTGGAAGTGAAGATCAGCGGTAGCAGCGGGGCGCAGGTTTCTGATCTTATCGGCCCATCAGGTCCGGTTAATCGGGTGCTGGCGAAGGCCGGCATGAGCGGTAAGTCCCTGGTGCTGGCTTTATCCGAAGTGGATTCAGCCCTGGTGAACGCCCAAAAGCAAATCAGCGCGGATCATACGCATCTGGCCAATTATCAGCGGCGGTTTGCGTCCACGCGTTCGTCATTTAAAGATGATATTCATGCCATTAATGATAAGCTTAACTCGGCCCAGAACCGAATCGATGCCTTAACAGCCAAACTCAATGCGGCCAACAGTCAGGTGTCAGCTGAGGCCGCGACGCTTCAACAACAGATCACCGGCGAGCAGACCAAATACATCAGCGAGCTTCGCGGGCAGGTCATTCAGATTCAACAGCTTAAGCAGGAACTTCAGGCGCGAATCGCGGTTGTGCAGGATTTACGCAATCAGATTGCGGCCTATCGGGCGCCCAATACCGGTGCCAATGCTATTCTCAGCCAGGCTGATGGCAAAGTTATCCGCGTTTCGCCGATGACCCAGCATGTGTATATCAACCTCGGCAGTGCCGAGCATGTTACCGTGGGGTTGTCATTCGCGGTTTATAATCCTGATTTGGGAGTCAACACCGGTGAGAACGGCGGTGGAGCGGGATCCATTGCGGTGATCCGCGTCGGCAAATTTGCCTCCGTATGCCGTATTACCCATTTGCAGGCCAACCAGCAGATTTTCGCCGGCGACCTGATTGCAAATCCGGTTTTCCACAAGGATCAAAATCGCCAGTTCCATTTCGTTATCTATGGGGATTTTGATGTTAATGGCAACGGCATTCCCACTGCGGCGGGGCGCCGACAAATTGTCCGACTGGTTGAATCCTGGGGTGGAATTGTGGATAAACACCTCTCCACCCAGACTGATTTTCTGGTATTGGGTTCGCGGCCAAGCAATTCAATGCTGAATTTCAACGGTGTGCAAACAGCTCAAACTTCCGCCCTGCAGTCTGAACGCGTAACACAGCAGCAACGCTATGAGCATCTGGAACAAAAGGCGCAGAACTTGTCTGTGCCGATCCTCAATGCCAACCGTTTCCTGGCGATGATCGGTTACTACGCACATCCGTTGGTGCGGCAGTAACATGACCGAAAGGCTGTCAGCCGCGTTTACCGCAACCGGGCGGAAACACCGGGCGATATTGTGCCCCTTTGTCACCGCCGGCTATCCAAGCATTGATTTGCTGGGGCCGATTCTGGAATCCCTGCAACATGCCGGCGCGGGTTGCATTGAATTGGGTATCCCCTTCTCCGATCCGATTGCCGATGGCCCGACGATTCAGGAAAGCTATCGCTTGGCGCTGGAACAAGGCGCTACGGTTCAACGCATTTTCCAGGCGGTGGCGCAAATCCGCAGCCGCGGATTTACATTGCCCATCATGGCCATGGCGAGTTTCAGTATTATTTTCAAACATGGTGCCGATGACTTTGCCTCCGCCTGCGCGAATGCGGGAATTGACGGCCTGATACTTCCCGATGTGCCATTGGAGGAGGCCCCGGCGGTGGTTGACGCTTTGAGTCGGTATCATCTTAAAAGCAGTCTGCTCATTGCCCCCACTACGCCATCAGATCGACGGGCAAAGATCGCCGCTTTGTGCACCGGATTTATTTATTATCTCTCGGTGACGGGAATAACCGGTGAGCGTCAAACTTTGCCGCCGGATGTGCCGTTGAATCTGAAAGCATTGCGGGCTTTGGCACCGCAGCCGATTTGTGTCGGGTTTGGAATTTCACGCACGCAACAGGTCGCGGAACTGGCACCCCTGGCGGATGGCGTGATTGTCGGATCGGCCATTATTAAAACCATCACCCGTGAACTTTCCGCGGCCTCACCGGATGTTCCGTCCGCGGTCGGAACTTTTGCGGCACAACTTGCCGCCGGCTTGAAATGACTTATCCATTCACTGGCCCAGCCGAAATGCCGGCGTTGCGGCAGTTCTGGCGTGCGGCCAAGCGGGAGTGCCCCTTTTCCATCCCGCCCGGTTGCCGCTCCTTGAACAAATACAAAGCCGGAACCCGCATTTGTTACTTCTCCGCCTGGTACACACAGCGAATAATGGACCTTAATCCACCGCGCGGCGTCCATTCACTGATAATGCTCATCTGCCGGGGTTTAAGCCGTTGTACCAGATCATCCAGAATAACGTTGGTGACATCTTCATAAAAAATACCCCGGTTCCGGAAGCTCTGAAGGTACATTTTGTAGCTTTTGAGTTCAACACATAATGCATCCGGAACATACAATAGCCGGATGGTGCCAAAATCCGGTTGACCGGTTTGCGGGCATACGGACGTAAATTCCGGGGCGATATGTTCAATTTCATAATTCCGACCGGGATGCGGGTTGGCAAAAGTTTCCAAGATATGCCATTGACTTTTCCTTCGCTTCATCGTTTGGTCCTTTCCTGATCCAACTCGCGTTAGAAACGGTTCCACGCGCGCTGCGATAAGCGGCACGTCAGGTGCCGCGCTTATTTCCGTACAGCAGAATATGCAAACGCATGCCAAAGCGAAAGCCTCGTTGCCGACATATTTCCGCCAACCACCCTCCCCGCGATTGCATGGCCTCTGTTGTGACACCTTCCGGCATGAGGATGACATCGGACGGCCGGACTGCTTGCGCCTCGGAAATACGGGATAAAATGGCATCCACCTCCCGCATATCTTCCGGATTGCAGATGACAAATTTCCATTGCCGGTCAGCAATTAATTCGGATTTGGCGAACGTATTGAGGACATCCCAGTTTAAGCGCCGCTGCTCATGAATCGGTGCCCATTTGGCATCAGTTAACGGCGTGGAGTTTGATAATTTCGGACTGATGCTGGCCAGATCCATCGGCACATCCTGCCACAGCGTTCCGGCGGTTTCCACGGTAATATGTCGGCCCATATTTTTCAGGCCGGCAATCAGTTCCCCTAGTTGCCCCTGCATCATCGGTTCACCGCCGGTGATGACCACATGCCGGCCATCGTGCCTTTTTGCCTGATCCAATATTTCCTCAATGGTCAGGTTTTCCCCCGTTGCCTGCCATGATGTGTACGGGCTGTCGCACCAGCCGCATCGCAAATTGCAACCGCTGGTGCGGATAAACAACGACGGGACACCTGTGAGCTTTCCTTCCCCCTGTATGCTGTAAAATATTTCCGATATTTTCATTTCCCGCCGCCGCCATCAGGTTCGTACGCCGCCGGATCAGGCACGCCCAATTGCCGGAATGCCGCCAGGCGCAGTTGGCAGGCATCACAATGTCCGCAGGCGAGGCCTGTTGCGCCGGGATCATAACATGTCCAGGTGTGGCCGTAGTTGACATTCAGTGAGAGTCCCAATTGGATGATATCGGTTTTTTGCAGATGCATCAGCGGTGAGTGAATGCGGAACTTTCCCCGGCCCTCAATTCCCGCCCGCGTGGCCAGATTGGCCATATTTTCAAATGCGGCGATGAAATCGGGGCGGCAATCCGGATATCCGGAATAATCCACGGCATTCACGCCGATGAAAATATCAAAACATTCCAGAACTTCCGCCCAGGCCAGCGCGCAGGATAAAAATACCGTATTGCGCGCTGGAACATACGTCACCGGAATTCCGTGCGCCATATCCGCGCTGGGGCGATCTTTTGGCACCGCGATATCCGCGGTAAGGGCTGATCCGCCAAATTGGCGGAGATTGAGTTTCAGGACAACATGCTCCACGGCACCAAATTCGCCCACCAGTTTTGCCGCGGCGTGGAGTTCCTGCCGATGCCGCTGTCCGTAATCAAAGCTCAGGGCGTGGCACGCAAAGCCCCGGTCTTTCGCCACTGCCAACACTGTTGCGGAATCCAGTCCGCCGCTAAGCAGCACCACCGCCTTCCTGGATTTTACCTTTGCATTCATCATGCCGAGAGTTTAACGGACAGGCGGTTGTAATCCCAGCGATTTATTTTTTCGTCCGCGGGCGAAAAAATAGAGCAGGTGAATGTAGAGCAGTTGAGCAGGAGAGCAAGTAAGGCTGGAGCCAAGACATTGCGTGCGGAGATATCAATCCTGACCTGACGGTCACCCGTTGAACGGCTCGATTGCTCACCTGTTCACCTGTTCAACTGCTCACTTGCTCAACCGTTCAGCTTCCTTTGCAGAAGACATATACTCCACACGGCTGTCAACGGGGCATCCTGATCCCGTATTGTTGCCGCGAAATCAGAACGCATCCGCATTTTTCGTTTTTTTATGGCGTAGCACCACGGTCCGCACAGGG
>JAJYZY010000019.1 GCA_021799715.1 Planctomycetota bacterium
CGCTGGAACTGAAATCCAGATTCAGCGTTTCACCGGCCCCGGTGAACGTTGCCCCATTTGCCGATGAAGCGTTGAGCGTGGTACCCGTCAGTTGCAGTGGCGTGGCCGCCAGACTTACTGCCCCGCTGTAAGTCTGCCCACCGCTGGTGGTCACGTTTCCCCCTAACGATGTTGTGCCGCTGACAGCCAGAGACTGCAAGGCCGTGCCGGTACCAACAGACGCGCCGAAACTGGCATTGGTGACCGTCGATGCGCCGGTTGTCCCAATATTCAGCGCATCACCGCCATTCACCGTGCCGCTAAATGTGATTAACTGCGCGGTCGTGCCGTTATTAGCCGTCAGGGTAGCCGCCGCTGCGCCCAGGGCCACGGCACTGTTGTAAGTTTGTCCGCCGCTGGTGGTCACGACACCGCCGGCAATGCTGGTTGGGCCGGTTACGGTCAGACTGGCCAACGCGCTGCTCCCACCCACCGCACCGCCGAAGGTCACATTACCCGTCCCCGCATTCATGGTCAGACCATAGTTGTTGCCCACGGCCGAATCCACCGTTGATGCAAAGTCCACAAGACTGTTGGTTGTGGTCAAGGTGGTATTGGCATCGAGTGCCACCGCACTGTTGTACGTTTGCCCGCCACTGGTGGTAACACCTCCGCCATTAATGCTTGTTGGGCCGCTTACAGTCAGATTCGCCAACGCACCGCCACCTCCCACCGCGCCCCCGAAGGTCACATTACCCGTCCCCGCATTGATGGTCAGACCATAGTTGTTGCCCACGGCCGAATCCACCGTTGATGCAAAGTCCACAAGATTGTTGGCTGTGGTCAGTGTGGTGTTGGAGCCGAGTGTCACCGCACTGTCGTAAGTTTGTCCGCCACTGGTGGTAACACTGCCGCCATTGATGCTCGTTGGGCCGGTTACGCTCAGACTTGCCAACGCACCGCCACCACCCACTGCGCCGCTGAAGGTCACATTTCCCGTGCCCGCCGAGATAATCAGGCTGTCGGCGTTGGCCGTTGCGGCGTAAACCGTTGATGCAAAGTCCACGGAACTGTTAATTGTGGTCAGCGTGATCGGCGCGGCGGCCAACACCACGGGACCGGAATAAGTTTGCGAGCCAGTCGTGGAAACATTGCCAGTTAAGGTTATTGCGCCGGTGGAAACAGAGGTGGCGGCAATAGAATCCAGCGTTAAGGCACTGCCTGAACCCAGTGAAATATTTCCACTGGGAGCGGTTAGTGTTAAATTTGTCCCGGTCAATAGTGAATTATTTCCACCGGCGAGCAAAATGTCGCCATTTAATGATTCAATTGCATAATTGGTTCCTGTTATCACACCGGATTCAAAGATACTCAAAGCCGGCAAGTCGCCATCCAGAACCGTGGCTCCCTGCGTTATTGCCAGCGTATGCGGTGCGGCGGTGCCGACGGTGTCCGCGAGCAGCAAGTTGGAAAGGTTTGCAAGGCCCAGAGTGGCCGCAGCACCGGTCGCGGCAAAATTCTGGGTATCGGCATCAATATGGATGGAAGTCAATACGTTGATGGGATTGCTTCCTGCTGAAGATGAAATGGTAAGGTCATTCGCGGTGATGGAACCCCCCAATGCAACGCTGCCCGCGGTTGTGATGCTTAAATCATTCGGTGCGGTAACACCACCATTCAACAATACCGTACCCGCGCCCGTCTCGTTGATCGCAAGATTCTGTGTGTTGGTTGCGGATACTGCGTTTAATATTATTCCAGCACCACTATCGGATAGATTCACATTCGCAGCGTTGAGTGTCAAATTGCCGGAATAAGTCTGGCCATTGGTCGTGGTGACGTTGCCACCCAGTGAACTGCTGCCGGTCACGACAAGCGTTGCCAGAACACTGGCACTACCGTCAAACGCAGCATTGGTCAGAACCGGACCGGTGGGGTCGCCGATGGTGAGGTTAAAACCGCCTCCGGCAATTGTTGATCCAAATGTGACCGTGGCTGCGGTTCCACCGGCACTGCCAGTAGAATTCGCGAGCAGTTCGCTGGCCGCTGCCAGCGTCACGGCTCCCGTGTATGTCTGGTTGCCGGTGGTCGTGACATTGCCACTTAACGATGCCGTGCCGCTGACATTCAATGCCGCTAAACCGGTTGTTCCACCTACGATGCCCTCAAAGACCGCATTCGATGCCGTTCCGGCGGTACCAATGTTCAATGTATCGGCCCCGTTAACGCTACTGCCAAAAGTGATCGTTTGAGCAGTTGCGCCGCTATTGCCGGTCAACGTGATCGGCGTGGCAGCCAGGTTTACCGGGCCACCGTAGCTTTGGGCGCCGGTGGTGCTGATGTCGCCGTTAAGTATGTAGGTTCCGGTACCGGTGCCGTCTAAAACACCCAATGTGCTGATCGTCCCTAAACTGGCGCTGGAACTGAAATCCAGATTCAGCGTTTCACCGGCCCCGGTGAACGTCGCCCCATTTGCCGATGAAGCGTTGAGCGTGGTACCGGACAACTGGATGGGTGTGGCCGCCAGACTTACAGCACCGCTGTAATTCTGCCCACCGCTGGTGGTCACGTTTCCGCCTAACGATGTTGTGCCGCTGACAGCCAGAGACTCCAAGGCCGTGCCGTTGCCAACCGCGTTATCAAACGCAACATTGGTGACCGTCGAGGCAACGGATGTCCCAATATTCAGCGCATCACCGCCATTCACCGTGCCGCCGAAGGTCACCAGTTGAGTTGCGGTTCCGCTGTTGGCCGTCAATGTTATCGTCGATGCATTCAGCGTCACCGCACCGGTGTATGTCTGGTTGCCGGTGGTCGTCACATTACCGTTAAGCGTGTAGGTTCCGGCACCGGAACCGTCTAAAACACCCAATGTGCTGATCGTCCCTAAACTGGCGCTGGAACTGAAATCCAGATTCAGCGTTTCACCGGCCCCGGTGAACGTTGCCCCATTTGCCGATGAAGCGTTGAGCGTGGTACCGGACAACTGGATGGGTGTGGCCGCCAGACTTACAGCACCGCTGTAATTCTGCCCACCGCTGGTGGTCACGTTTCCGCCTAACGATGTTGTGCCGCTGACAGCCAGAGACTGTAATGCCTTAACGTTACCAACCGCCGCGCCAAAGCTTGCATTGGTGGCAGTGCCGCTGTTGCCGATGTCCAACGTCGCTTCACCGGCATTGGCCCCATTGACCGTTCCGCCGAAGGTTACGGTATTGGTACCCGCCAGCAGCGTAAATGTGGTGGGCGTGCCATTATCCGCCAGCGTCACGTTCCCGGTGTATGTCTGGTTGCCGGTAGTCGTCACGCTTCCATTCAACGAGGTCGTGCCGCTGACAGCCAGAGACTGTAAGGCCGTGCCGTTACCAACCGCTGCACCAAAGATTGCGTTGGTGACCGTCGATGTGCCGGTTGTTCCAATATTCAGCGCATCACCGCCGTCCACCATACCGCCGAATGTCACCAGTTGAGCTGCGGTTCCGCTGTTGGCCGTCAATGTTATCGTCGATGCACTCAATGTCACAGGACCGTCATAGCTCTGAGCGCCGCTCGTGATGATATTTGATCCAATTGAAATTGTTCCGCCGGTAATGCCCGTGCCGCTGTTCGGATTGATCACCAGCGATTGTACCCCGTTCGCGGAAACAGAACCGATTGTACCGGATATGGTGACTATGGAATTGCTGCCTGATTCGCCCGCATTCAGCACCACATTAAATGTTGGGACACCCGCGCCAGTTGAAGTTGATGTTATCGGATTGTTGATCGTGATGTCATTGGCGGCATCCAATGTGAGAGAAACGGTCTGGGCCGTGCTGAAATTGAAGCTCGGCGAAATTGTGGAACTGACCGTAATACTTCCATTTCCAGTTGTGCTGCCATTATTGGTAGTGATCGTAACGTTGTCTCCCGCCTCCAATGCGGCTTCGATTGTACCGGTATCAGCAGTTCCCGCTGTTGTGTAACTGCCGGAACTTGCGGATAACGGTGCAAACGTTCCATGAGTTGGTGTCGCACCGGTCCAGTATCCCCCGGTGGATGTGGCATGAGAACCCGTGATTGTCACACTTGCCGGATCCAGCAACCACTCACCCGCGGCTCCACCACCCGCACCTGCCGCTTCAATCACCGCGCCGGGGCTTACATGCAGCACCTGCCCGGAAGTATCGACCAGTCCGCCGCTGCCCGTGGTTGTCGCTGAAGCATTTAAGATCGCATTGGAACCGATAAAATCATATTGGCTGGCATCGCTGTAACCGGTTGCCGAGGCCGCATCCGGCTTCACGCCGATTAAAATCTTCCCGCCGCCCTTGATTCCCGCGGCGTCCAGCGTGGCCGTTGCGTCACGGAAATGTCCCGCCGCATCCGCTGTGATTCCAATGCCGATATTGCCACCATTAATCGTGATGCTTCCACCGGTGGAATCAGTCCCCTGATTCGCCGCATCAAGAGTACCCGAAACCAGTACCGTTGAAGCCGCGCCCGCCGCCTTGACACTGACATGATTGGCCCGGATGGTACCGCTGGTATTAATCGCCAGGGAATACATATCACCCGCGCGAATCGCCACATCCCCGCCGCGGGCGTCAATTGTGCCGCTGTTGCTGACGCCCGGAGTTGCGCCTCTGGCCTCCGCATTATCCGCACCGGCTACCCGCACCAGAAACGGCGATCCAAGTTTGCTGACGTACACATCACTGCCCGCCGCCATTACAACCATTCCTTCGGGCGTAAGAATGGTGCCGTTATTGGCGACATTGTGCGCAGCAAAGGTAACATCACCGGCTTTGATCACTCCCGCATTGGTAATCGAGCCGGTATTATCGGTAAACGCGTTGACATTACTAAGGAAATCACTATCGGACAAATGCCCCGCAGCCGCATAAAGCTGCCCGACATTAATCACCGCACCCTGCCCAAACATGACGCCGGCGGGGTTCACAAAATAAACCACGCCATTGGCATTCAGAGTCCCGTCGATTTCCGTAGGTGCCGGCCCGATGATTCGGTTGAGCACCCGCGCGGAAGCCGACGGTTGAATGAAATTTACCGTGTTGCCATGGGGAATGCCGAATTTCTGATAGTTGATAATCGTGTTGTTGGCTGCGGTAATCGTTGTAACGTTTGCCGACTGCGCAAAATTCGCCGCCCCGGCGGCCACATTGGCTACTTGTATCGGCCCGCCGGCATGCGCCGTCAGAACGGGCAGGGACATAGCTGCCGCCGCCGCCAGCAGTCCCGCGGCACGCTGCCGGAACGCATTGGCACTCGTCGCCCTGGCAGCCGTTGAATGTACAAACAATCGGCCGCGGACATCAGCTTTTTTAATTGGTTTCATCTTGCCTGCCATAAAACTCTTCTCCATAAACAGGACTCATAATCCCTCCATGGATAAGAGTCGTTCAAATCACAAAGCATTCAATAGCTTACAGAAAAAACAAAATTCACCTCACTGGACCCCGCGGTTACGCCACCCTGCCCGGTGGCCGCCGCGCTGACAGGATTCAGTGCCACGCCCCAATCCACCAATGCACTGATATTTTTGGATATGGTAACTTTCGCGCCAATGCCGGTGCTGATCAGCGTGGCACCGGCCTCATAACTTTGCTTCTGGCTTTGCGCCACTTCCCCGCCATCAACAAACGCGCTAAGCACAAGATCCCAGTCCGGACGACCATAAGGCGTCTGCGGTGCTACGCGGAAAATATGGCCGAACAATCTGGTCTTGGGATCTGAATTGACAGGAAACAGCCGCGGTATGTGAAGGTTGTACTGTATGGTGCCGTAAATACCGCTGTCACCGGCGACAATCGATTGCGGATATCCCCGCACGGTATACAACCCGCCGATAACCGATTCCTCCTGCGGAATCAGACGCTGTCCAAAGGCATATTGGCCGCTGAACCGAAACAGCAACTGATTTGCCAGCGTACTGCGGCCTTCGGCAAAGTTCCGGTGAAACAGCAGCGGTTCAAGATAAAACGAATCCTCACCCGTCGCCCGTAAAATAGCCCAGGTGGGATCCGTATTCAGGCGCCCAAGATTATTCAAAGACTGTTGCGATGCGTTGGTATACTGGCCCAGCACCGTTACACTCCCGTTCTGATGGGATGTATTGCCAGTGCGATTCAGGCGCAACGAAACATACGGCAGGAAGAAATCGGCCGTGGCGCTTTGTTGAAAACTCAGGTCGTCAACATGAACCTGCTGATATTGCGCCCCGGCCACGCCATAAACAAACAAATTTTTGAATTGCGCCAGGTTCAATATTATTTCACCACCGCCGAACGCGGTGCGCCCGTTGAAATTCAGATTACCCAATCCAACATTGGACGCATTGTACTGCTGATAACCGCCGAAAATCCGCGCCTGCAGGCGATCTATGCCCAGAATCGGAAATTGATACGACACATTCACATCCTGGGCTTTGGTAAAGCTCGCAGTATCGTAATTAACGGTGAGAATATCATCATGGCCGGTCAATTGATCATCGATAAAGCCGAACTGCTCTACCAGTGAGCTTGTTTGCGGAGTGCCGGTATTGGATATTTGAGCATATGCCAGCCAGGGCTTGGTTTCGTGCACCAGATAATCCAGAATAACTGAATCCGGCTTATTTCCCGGTGAAAGCGCAATGCTGACCTGCCGCCCAGGCTGCTGATTCAGCCGCAATACGTAATCATCCAGCCAACGGTGTTCAAGAATATCATCCGCCGCCGCATTGGTTGTGGGTTTGGCGGTGGGTTGAATCGGCGAATCAGCACGGATAAATGCCGTGCGCGCATCATTAATGGTTCTCTTGCCGCCAAATCCCTGCCCGGAGGCAATCGTTCGCACTTCCTGCACGATGGCTTCGTGGATTGTCAGTTGCAACGCCGTATTGCCCCGACTACGCAAATCCCTCCGGCCGCGGAAATCTTTCGCCGATACCTGGACATATACCCCGATGACTCCGGCCTGGTTCACATATTGAACCAATTGCCGCTCCATGCTTTCCAAGGCGCTTAGGTAAAAGCGGTGCACTTGATGTTGCGCATTAAACTCGGAGAGTGTAAGGGTAATTGTTGGATACGCCGGCCGCACCGTCTTTTTCCCGGCCACCATGCGTCCCGCCGCCACATACCCGCCCTGAGACAGTGCCAGATGCAACGGCTTATTCATAAGTTCGGTGATCGCCGGCAGGATTTTCCGCGGATATTTATATGCCAGAGCAAAGCTGCCAACCGGGTATGCCGGACCATCCGTCCGTGTTGCCGCAGGCAATTTTCGGCTTGATGCAACCGTCGCTTTCGCGCCCGCTATCGAATGCTTTAATTCAGCACCGGTAGCCGCCGGTAACGGATGACTGCCCACGGATCTGGCCGGCCCCGGCGCGGGCATGGGTTTTGTTGCGGAGCTTGGTTGACCCGATGCCATCAGGCCCACCACTGAATCCGCACGCGCATGGCCTGCGCTATAGCATCCCGCCATCATGACTGCCAACGCCAAGAGCCGCCGGGACGTATATGACTTCGTTGCCCTGCTGCGTGAATGCAAATCTTCAAAATGTGCTAATCTGCTCTTCGCACCGAGATTCATCGAAACTCCCTTACTGCGTTGACATTTTGTAGTGCATTGAAAGCTTTACAACCATCCACCATTCATCATGGAGGTGGATGATGCCGCCAACCTGGCGACATTCGCAAGTCGACGAGGCATCGCCCAGTGATTTATGCGTTGAGTTGATTTTAATACCGGTGCGTCAAGCACCCCACCAACAAGATTTTCCGCAGCGTTACAAATCAACCCGGCGGACAAACAGCAATCCGGCACGGTAACGACTATTTTACAACAATCGCGAAAAAAGCAAAACCTTAAAGAAGCGGGATTAAAAGTCGCATTTAACGGGAAAACCGCGCAATTCCGAGGCCGCAGAGGCCCGAATTCGTTATGCACCTGGTGGCGCGAAATGGAAAAGTCGATACGGTATATGGTGGATTAACGATTCGCGCCGAAAACAGCCCGATGCGGCTGCATCACGGTTGTTCGCTCAACGGCGTAAGATAGCCGAAATCCAATTTCATTCGTCAAAATCGGTGTCAATCATGCCGCGCCGGCTGAATGCACGCGCAACCTGCGGCATACTTCCCCGGCAGAACTAATTAAAGAGAAAATGGGCGATATCGCCATCCTGGAATATGTAGGTTTTGCCTTCTGATCGCAGCTTGCCGGCAGCGCGTATGGCGGCTTCATTTTTGTGGGTCAGCAAATCGTTGATGTTGTATACTTCCGCGCGGATAAAACCCTTTTCAAAGTCGCTGTGAATCACGCCCGCGGCCTGCGGCGCGCTGGCACCAACGGGAATTGTCCACGCGCGAATTTCCTTGGGCCCGGCGGTAAAATAACTTTGCAGCCCCAGAAGTTTGTACGCCTCATGCGCCACGGTATCCAATGCCGGTTCACTCATGCCCAAATCCGCCAGCATTGCCGCGCGGTCTTCCGGAGTTAATTCCGCAAGTTCGGATTCCAGTTTCGCGCATACCGGAACCACAACACTCCCCTCGGCCTGAGCGCGCCGGCGTACCACCTGCACCAGCGGCCCGTTGCCCTGCGGATCTGATTCATCAACGTTGGCGATATACAGCACGCGCTTCGCGGTGATCGGGCCGAGATTATGAACAATCTTCCAATCTTCGGGTTTCCATGGAGCCAGCGAGCGCAGCGGCTTGCCCTGCTTGAGCGCCTCAATGAGCTTTTCAATAACTTCCACCGCAGCGATGGCTTCTTTATCGCCGGCACGGGCATTGCGTCGTTGCTTGTCAACGGTCTTTTCCAGGCTCTCCAGGTCCGCCAGCATCAACTCGGTTTCCACGGTTTCAATGTCGCGTTGCGGATCAACCTTTCCGTCCACATGCATGACATCTCCATCCGCAAAACAACGCACCACATGCAATATGGCATCCACTTCCCGGATATGCGAAAGGAATTTATTACCCAATCCTTCGCCGGTACTTGCACCTTTTACCAAGCCGGCAATATCCACCACTTTCAACAGCGCCGGGACGGTTTTTTCCGTTGCGATCAATTGGCGTATCTGTTCCAGGCGCCGATCCGGCACCGCGACCACCCCAACATTGGGTTCAATGGTGGCGAAAGGATAATTCGCGGCCAATGCGCCGGCATTGGTTAAAGCGTTAAACAACGTCGATTTTCCGACGTTTGGTAAACCTACAATTCCGACTTCCATGGTGTTTCCCGTTTCGATCCGTTATCTCACAGTCAATGTCCGCCCCGCTTTATTTCATGCGGAGAGTGTTCAAGAGCCGCTCCTGACGCGGAAGTTATAGCACGTTTATCGCCTGGTGTCGCTGGAATATGCCGCCCTATGCGTAACGCACCAGCATGGCCTTGAGGTCCGTGAAGTGTTCAATGGCGTATCGCACCCCTTCGCGTCCCAGGCCGGATTGCTTAACCCCGCCATACGGCATGGCATCCAGGCGCACCGTTGGCACATCGTTAATAATCACGCCGCCAACCTCCAATGTCTCAAAAGCCTGGCGCGCTTTAAACAAATCCCGCGTAAAAATTCCGGCATGAATTCCCAGTGGAGATTGATTGACCCGCCCCAGCACTTCCCTGAAATCCTCATATTCTTCAATAACCGCCACCGGCCCGAAAACTTCTTCGCGTGCCAGACGCGCCTGCACCGGCACGCCCGTCAAGAGTGTCGGGAAATATACCACGCCATCGCGGTGCCCGCCGCACAACACTTTCGCCCCGCCGAGAACCGCTTCCCGCACCCATTGCTCCACGCGTTGCGCGGCCGCAAGGTCAATTAATCCACTGACATCGGTACTTTCGTCCAGGGGCAATCCCACGCGCAGCGCCGTGGTCGCCTGCACCAACTGTTCAATGGCGGCTGACGCAATGCTTTTATGCACATATATCCGCTGAACACTGATGCAACTCTGCCCCGCATATCCAAACGCCGCCGGAACAATGCGCGCAACCGCATCGTGAATATCCGCATCCGGCTCCAGAATTACCGCGCTATTGGATCCCAATTCCAGCAGCACCCGCTTGCCCACCGACCGGGCCTGCAATTCCCATCCCACTTTGACCGAACCGGTAAATGATACAACCCGCACGCGCGGATCGCTTACCAGTGCTGTGACATGTTCCACGGCTAACGGCAGAATACTCCAGAATCCCGCCGGCGCATCCGCCTGCATCAGCAGTTCCCCCAGCAGCAGTGCGGTTAATGGCGTCCGATCCGAAGGTTTTAATAAAAATGGACAACCACACGCCAGCGCCGGAGCCACCTTATGCGCCACAAGATTCAGCGGAAAATTAAATGGCGTGATCAACACCGCCGGCCCCACCGCAACGCGTTCCACGGTGCAATGATAACCCTGTGAACGCTGATCCATGTCCACCGGAAGTTGCGTACCGCTTATGCGCGTGGATTCCTCCACCGCCAGACGAAATGTGGTCAGCGCTCGATCCACTTCGCCGCGCGCGGTACGGATGGGTTTGCCGGCTTCCTGGGCAATAAGCCGGGCGCATTCTTCGCGCCGATTCAGCAATCCGTTATAAACCTTCTCACACATCGCGCGACGATCAAAACCGCTTAATTTACGGAAGCCGGGCATCGCATTGTGCATGGCGGCAATGGCCTGTTCCATGGCCGACGGATCGGCATAACAGACTTCAGCCAGTACGCTTCCATCATGTAATGATCGAACAGTCCGGGAGTTATTGGAAACTTCAGGCTTGCCGCAGAGATAATATGGCCGCTTGGAGACATTCATGGATTTATTGTAGCAGCAATGAGGAAGTATTGAACCTTCCGTCAAACCGCAGCGCCGGCCAGAGCTTGCGCGGTGCGTCCCATGAAAAAGCGCTTGGCTTCTCCAATGAGATAAAACGACCCCGTAACCGCAACAAGGTCTTCGCGGGAAATGGCCCGAGTGGCAATGTCCATGGCTTCGGAAAATGTTTCCGTCGCCTGGGCCATTTTGCCGAACCGATCAACATAACGCGCGGAAAGCTCGTCGGGACTGGCACTCTTTGGATTGTTGTGCGAGCGGGTAAAAATAACTTTGTCCGCGCCCAGCGATACCTGCTCCAGCATGCCGTCAATGTCTTTATCACAGTTGCAGCCGAAAATAACGACCATGCTGTCATAGGGAATATATTGACTGATTCCGCGAAACAGCGCTTTAACGGAAGCCGCATTATGTGCGCCGTCGATAATCACGCGCGGGTCCTGCCATACCGTCTCAATACGTCCCGGCAGGTTTACTTCATGCAGGCCCGAAACCGCTTTCGTGTCGCTGAACTGCAATCCACGGGCCTTAAGTTTATCCAGAATCGCCAGCGCCAAACCGCAGTTCACCGCCTGATGCTCGCCAATCAACGGCACGGTCAGATGCTCAAAATGAGACCGCTGTGTCGTCAGGGATACCCGCACATGCGGACCCGCGGGGCGTGTGACTTCAAAGCGATGGCTGAATTCAATGTCCGTGCCGACGAATTCCAATGGCGCATGAACCTGCTGGGCAATGCGACTCAGCGTGCTGGCGACCTCCGGTTCCTGCAGGCAGGAAAGCGCGGGAATGTCTTTCTTGAAGATTCCCGCTTTCTCCTCGGCAATTTTGCTTAGCGAATTCCCCAAAACCGCCATGTGGTCATAACTGATATTCGTAATGGCTGTGACTTCCGGCGTTATAACATTGGTCGAGTCCAGGCGGCCGCCAAGACCGGTTTCAATGACGGCAATGTCTACCTGCTGGTCGGCAAAATGGCTAAAGCCCATGGCCGTGAGAATTTCAAAGAATGTCGGCTTATTGGCACCGAGCTTTTTCATGGCCACTTCGATGCGTTTCATGAGCAGTGCAAACTGCTCTTCGCTGATATGTTCGCCGCTGACACAAATCCGCTCCCGCAGATTCAGCAGATGGGGGCTGGTGTACAATCCAACTTTGAATCCAGCGCTGCGCAACATGGCAGCCAGCATGTGACACGTACTGCCCTTCCCCTTGGTACCGGCAATGTGGATGGTTTTGTACGATTGATGCGGATTACCCAGCGCCTCAAGAAGTTGTCGCATGCGATCAAGATTAAATGTTGTCGTGTTATATCGGACCACGCGCATGCGCTCATAATCGGTATGGCCCATGAGAAAATCAATGGCTTTGGAATACGCTTTATTTTCCACCGGAAGCGCGGGAAGCGGCTTAACGGGTAATGCCACGGCAACCGCGGCGTTCCGATGCTGCGCCTTTTTTTTTGTGGACTGGACCGCACCAAGACGCGCAACTTTGGCATGCGTTGGCTTTTCATGCTTACGTTTGCCGGATGATGCCGATAACTTGCGTTTTTTCGCGGTAATCATATCGGTCAATATACCGAAAAAATTGAAAATTTACAAGCATTCGCGCATAAGTTAACTATTATGATTATTTAGTATATTTATATGATTTATATTGTGATATTAACGAATTTTATTTTCGTAACTTGCGTAAATAACCTCGCCCCCTATACCGCTACACAGGAGTCGAGCGCAATTGCGTAATATTCATTTATATGAACAATTAGCCCAATTTTTTGGACTTACGTAACGACTTCCCGTTCCGGACATTGGCCTGGTTGGGCTTGTGATGATTCAAATCCAACGGCAAATCAGGTTGCGCAATTTTTTCTCCGCTAACCTGCGGCGTCACGCCCATGCGCGTGCCCTCCGGGCTTAATTGCCGGGCCGGATTGACCCCGGAAAATGTCGGCGTCGGCGGCTGCCAGCAGCGTCCTTCCTCGGCTTGAACGATCAGTTGACAGGCTTCCGCGGGGTCATCAGTGAGGCGAAAGAGCTTGAGGTCTTCCGCACCGATATTGTTAAATTTGTTCCGCATGGTCTTTTTCATCCAATCAATCAACCCCTGCCAATAGTCCCGGCCAATAAGCACCACCGGGCGCGGATCAATTTTAAGCGTCTGAATAAGCGTGAGCGTTTCAAAGCATTCATCCATCGTGCCGTAACCGCCGGGAAAACAGACCACCGCGTGGGAGTATTTGATGAACATGGTTTTGCGAACGAAAAAATAGTGGTGGTTCAGGGCAATGGTCTGGTACGGATTAGCATGTTGTTCATGGGGCAAGCTGATGTTCAGCCCCACTGAAACGCCGCCGGCGTCGTGCGCACCGGAATTGGCCGCTTCCATGATACCCGGCCCGCCACCGGTGATGACCGCGAATTTCTTCCGGGCCAGCATTGCGGCCAGCAGCCGCGCTTTTTTGTAATACGGGTCTTTCCGCGGCGTACGCGCCGAGCCGAAAATAGTTACGGCCGGACCAATAGATGCCAGTGCCTCAAAGCCCTCCACAAATTCCGCCATGATTCGGAATACCCGCCACATGTCGCGGGCGGTTAAATCTTTGTTCATCGACGACTCATGATCGTACAGCACCGGCTCCTCCATTGAAAAAAAACGTTGAAGCCCGCTTCCAAATGTGGCACGCGCCGCATTTTAAAGCAGGTTCCCAAGCCGCTATGGTTATATCGGTTCAATGACGGGGCATCAAAAACTTTTAGTTCTGATAACCGCATTGCGGGTGCTGAATACACATCGCCGGATAGCGGGAAAAGCCCGGTTCGCCCGGCCGGACGGATATTACTTTTCGTCACCGTCCGAATCGCCCCCTTCGGAATGACCATCTGCTTCATCGCCGCCCTCTTCGTTTTCCGATGGGCCGCCGGGGGGAATAACACCAAGCGTGGCCAATATGGATCCGTCCAGAAAGCCCTCAAGTTTGCGCGACCGCACCGGATGTTGCAGTTTCCGCAGAGCCTTGGCCTCCACCTGACGCACGCGCTCGCGCGTTACCTTGAAAATGCGGCCGACTTCTTCAAGTGTGTAGGTGTAGCCGTCACCAATGCCATAGCGTAATTTGATGATTTCCCGCTCGCGGTACGTCAACGTTTTAAGGACCTGATCAATGCGCTCGCGCAGCATTTCCTGCGTGGCGGTTTCCACCGGATTTTCCGCCGCTTCATCCTCAATAAAATCGCCGAAATAGGAATCCTCGGATTCGCCCACGGGCCGATCCAATGATATGGGGTGCCGGGCAATTTTCAGCACGCGCCGGCATTCGGTCACCGGCATCTTGGCTTCTTTGGAAATTTCTTCAATGGTTGGCTCACGGCCCAGGTCCTGCAGCAACTTTTTGCTGATATTCCGCAGTTTGGACATGGTTTCAATCATGTGCACGGGTATACGAATCGTCCGCGCATGATCCGCTATGGCGCGGGTGATGGCCTGACGAATCCACCATGTGGCGTACGTGCTGAACTTATAACCCCGGCGATATTCGTACTTGTCCACCGCGCGCATCAAACCGGTGTTGCCCTCCTGAATAATATCCAGAAATGACAGCCCGCGATTGCGATATTTCTTGGCTATGGAAACCACCAGCCGCAAATTGCCGCCGGAAAGCTTGCGTTTGGCGTCTTCGTATTCATTAAACACCAATTGAATGCTCTGGCAACGTCGTTGCAGGGCTTCCGCGTCCTCCAGCACCAGATCCATAAGCCCCATGTATTCGTCGGTCATGGCCTGCCGGTCATCCTCGGATAAGCGCGATGTCTTGCTGTGCAGATCGACATGCAGTTCCGTAAGCTTGGTGCTGATGGACTGGAGCTTTTTCATCAACGGAATAACTTTGCTGGTGCGCAGGGAAAGTTCTTCCAGCAGCGTCACCGCTTTGCGGCGGCGGTTGCGCATGCGACGCCGAATTTCCTCCCGGACTGATTCCGTGGTGGCGGAATCCTGTATTTTATCCCACTCGTCGCGGTTCTGTACCAGAATTTTACGGATCGTTCCCAGATTCTGCGGGATGCGCTTGCTGATGGTGCCTTTGGCATCAACCTCCGCGGTGGAAATGCGCATGGTGCGGTCAAACGGCAATTCCCCTGATTCGACCTGCGCCAAAATATCCACCGCGCTTTGAATACAGTAATCACTCTCCAGGACCTTGCGGCGGAAAGCCATGCGCGTTAATTCGATTTTCTTGGCCAGGCGGATTTCCTCATCCCGTGTGAGCAACGGAATTTCGCCCATCTGGGTAAGATACATGCGCACCGGATCATCAATGCGCTTGGACCCCACCTCGGCAACCTCATCCTCATCCTTCATGGAGTTGATTTCTTCTTCCGCCTCCAGCATGAGGGATTCATCGGGATCATCCGCGGATGGCGGCGCGACGTGCTTATTGCCCTCCGCTTCATCAAGCAGTTCAACACCCATTTCATCGAAACGCTGCATCAGGGCGTCAAGGCGATCCGGAGCAATGGCATCATCCGGTAACAGTTCATTGAGTTCCTCGTAGGTCAGATAGCCCTGCGATTTTCCTTTTTCAATGAGCAACTGAATGTTGGCGCTGGCATTGGCCAGCGGAACCGTGCTGACCGTTGCCGGCGGTTGTACTTGCGAATGAGTGGCGTGACTCACAAAGTCCTCCTGCGCGTCCAAAATCCGGACGGAGTGTCAAAATCGGCCTTCCTCAAAATTCCTTCAAGAGAAGACACAAACTGCATCATCAAACTTTCCATGACACGTTCTTCCATACGTACCATGCAACACGGCGGCTCAACGAAAAGCTTTGCGGATGCGTTGTCAACCGCAATTACAGCCTTTGCGTCATAATCGTCCGGCTTCCCGGATTTTGCCCCCCGCGGGTAAAATCCGTCGGAAATTGCGACTCCATACAGCGGGGAAGCCGATTCCGAATCTCTTATTTTAGCAGTGTTTCCCATCAGATGCCACTGATGGATGACAATAAAATAATTTATGCCGATGTCAACGCTTACTGCAAATGCCATGCCACAAGCGCCATCACGCGCCGCATTGGAACACACGACACTTCACCACCGGCACATTGACCGCTAAATGATTTCTTGAACAATCCCGCACGCGGCCAATTTACCCACCCTGGGGCCGGGGTCCTAACGGCCGGCGGAGTTTATTGGCCTTGGCCGCCAACATGCGCGTATCCACAGCGGTCTTAAGCCGGGTGGCTTCATCCGGCAATTCCTGCCCGACTTGACCGTCCGGTGATGTCGCGTCGTGTGGTCGTGCGCATTGCTCCAGATGGTTGAGTGAATCGTCCAGTTTCTGTTTGAGATTGCCGCCGCGTTCCGCCTCCGCTTGTGCTTCCATGGCCAGCCGCACGAGTGCCGGATCATCCAGCAGCGCCAGAAATTCCGCTAAATTGCCCGCTGCGGAATCCGGAAGTTCCTCCAGATATTCCAGGAGCCGCGCCAATAAGGCCGCCATTGTCGGTTCAGGAAACAGGTCCAAACTGATTCGGTCGCGGAATAAAGCATAGAGCGTAAAATCGGACAACACTGCCCCGACCACCCATTGTCCGGCCCTCTGGATGCCCATATCCACAACCACGGGTACTGAAGGCGAAGCGCTTGGCCCCGTTGCGCCGGCGTCAACGGCAACGGAGGCCGTGCCAACCGCCAGCCGCCGGATACGGGCATGAACTTCATCCGCGCTGATTCCCACAAGGTCGGCGATATTTTTCTGCAGCAGCCCCCGGCGAATGGGATCCGTTGACGCATTCAAGATCGCCGGTGCCACCAGGCGCATCAACGCCTCCGATGCCCGTTGTTTTCCGGCCAGGGAATCGGACGCCTGGAATGTCGAATACATTTTTTCCCAGGCATATTCGAGGGAATCTTTGGCATCGGCAAGGATTTTTTCAAAAGCCTCGCCGCCATGGGTCATGCAGAAATCGCACGGATCTTTGCCATCTGGCACATGGGCAATGCGCACATCCACCGGATACCGCAAAAGCAATTCGATGGCCCGGTCCGCCGCCCGGCGTCCGGCGTCATCACTGTCAAACACCAATGCCACCCGGTTGCAAAATCTCCGCAGCAAATTCACATGTTGCTCGGTCATGGCGGTTCCCAGCGTGGCTACGACATTCTCCACCCCCGCCTGATGACATCCCACCACATCCATATATCCCTCCACCACCACTGCCAACTGCTTGCGTATCAACGGCTGCCGGGCAAGATTGAGGGCGTAGAGCGTTTCGCGTTTGGAAAATAGCGCCGTTTCCGGTGAATTGAGATATTTTGGACCTTCCTGATCCGCACCGGCCTGTGCCGCCGCGCCTGGCGCCGATGCCGGAGCGGGAAGAATCCTTCCGCCAAACGCGATAACCCGGTCGCTGATATCAATAATCGGAAACATGAGCCGATTGCGAAATACATCATACGGACTGCCATCCGTGCGGCTTTTGATCAAGCCGACGGCCAGAAGTGTCTCCTGATTCAATCCTTTTTTTGCCGCCGCGGCGGACAAACCCGTCCATTGTGTTTCGGCGCATCCAATCTGAAATCGCTCAATGGTGGCGGTATGAACCCCGCGCGCTGCCAGATATTCCCGCGCCACGCCGCCCGCGGCACCGGCCAGATTTTTCTGAAAATATTGGGCCGCCCATACGTTGGCATCAATAATTTTTTCCCGTTGCGAGCTCGCCTGCGAATTGGCGGCGCGAAATTCCGGCAGCGTAATGCCATAACGTTGCGCTAAAAATCGCAGCGCCTCCCCCTTGGACATCTTGTGGTAATTTTCCACAAACTTAAAAACATCCCCGCCCGCGGCACACACAAAACAGTAAAATATCTGCTTCTGCGGTGAAACATACATCGACGGGCGACGATCTTCATGAAACGGGCAAAGACCGACAAATTCCCGTCCCGCCGGCCGCAATGCAATATGCTCGCCGACGATCTCTTCAATTCGCGCCGCCTGGCGCACAACCTGAAAAATCTGTCCGGAAGATTGACTCATCAACGGCAATTCTAACACACGGCACCACCGGCGTGTTAGCCAACCCCCTGCCATGGCCGTGAACGCTACTCCACGATAAGCTTATCGGCTGGAACCCATTGCATGGAGTTGGATAATGTGCCGGCACAACCTTTTGATTCTCATCATGTTCACACCCATTTTATTTTTCGGTCTTACCGGATGCAGCAGTTCCGCCCCTCCCCGCGCGGTCATTCAACAACCGCTTAACCCGGCGGTGTTGCAGATTCTCCGATCGTTAGCCAAAGGCCACCAGGACAAAACACAACTCGCCTTCCTTGCGGATTTCAAGGGGTTGTCCAAGTCCGTGGGACAATTTAACAGCTATATGTCGCGCAGCCAGGGCAAACTCTTGAACCAATTAAAGGCCTGGGCGCAAAAACATCATGTAACCCTTCATTACTTTTATCGACCGGGCCTGTACGGCAAGGCCCAGAAAATCATTGCCGACAATGAAGGCTCACTGCTGCTGCACAGCAACGCCGCTGATTTTCAAAAGCGTTATCTGATCATGATGTATATGGACTACTCCTGGCAATTGGCCATGGATCAGGCCGCCAGCACTCAGGCACAGCGCGATCATGCCGGACCAGGTCTGTTAAAATATCTGCGTGATGCCACCGCGGTAAATAAGCAATCTCTGGCCGACCTGTGGAAACTTCTGGAACATTACCACTGGAACAAAAGCCACGCTGGCCACGCCGCCAAATAATAAAATTCCCGCCGTGGGCCACGAGCGGTGACTCACCGAGAGCGGCTTCGCGCGATTGACGTCATGGCTAACCACATTCGCCTGCACCTCGTATGGGCTTCCTTCCACAGGATTACTGGCCACACTGCTACTTGAAGTTGCGTGCACTGGGGTCGCCAAAGCGGCAACGCCGATCAGCGACAATACTGCCAGCCGGGATTGGATATTACGAAACATGGCGGTCGGCTTGTAGCTCATACTGGCTTACCCTCACTTGTTAATCGATTTCGATTTGGGGGGCTTGTGCATCGGTGGCGGCCATGGGTCGGGACAGGGTCCAGGTTTCCATTTGCCGGCTTCAAGATACGTAAGTTGCTTCGGTTCATAGTATTTCACCGCAGCACGACATACACTGACCCAGACAGCATTGCCTTGTCCCATGACGCGAGCATCGGTCGATGGATTACGGTCGGCCAGGTACACCATCGCCCGGAAACAAAACGCGCGTATCCATTTCTGCGTCAGAAATCCCAAGTTGCCGTTGATCGGCCCGCTATGGATATTGTGGCCACCGTGATTCACCATTATCTCCCATGCCCTAAGGGCCTGTACGTATGGGTTCTTTGGATCGGTGTTGTATGCATGCAGTAAATAAATTGAGAAGGCCGCCCGCCCAGCCTTGTTTTCTTCAGACATGGCTTCACGGGCCAGCATCACCCACCCGTTGGTGTAGGTCGGTGCGATGACAACAGCACGGTGCAATATGGCCATTGACCGCCTGTGCAGGGCTTCTTCCGTCACGGTGCTTGTAAAGGACAAAGCGGGCGAATTGAGGTAGGCGGCGTAACGTGCTAATGCTTTGGCCTGCCAGATCGCTGGCAGGCGATTTTTCTCGTCTTTGAGCACTTTCAAGACCGGAAGGTATGGGTCGGCCCCAAAAGATGGAAATCCTGGAGTTAACGCCCGTTGGGCCGCAACTTTGAGAGCCCGTTTAAGTTTGGTAACAGCAGCTACGCCGGCTGTACGCGGCCGGAAAACAGGCTTGCCCGGCCCGGTCGCCAGGATAACGGCGCACGAAGCAAGGATGGGCACGCCAAACACCACAGTAAATTTGTTTTTATTTACCATGGTTGCACCGGGTTTATATCCACAGTCGGAGCTGGCGATAATAACATGCCGCCATTCCAATCCCAAGCATCCGCAAAAGGCGGCGCGACTTTCCATTTGGTAATTTTGTCTGTATTCACAACGCCGTTCGGTCCCCACTGTTCACCGGTTCCGTAGAGGGTAAGTACCATTGGAACCAGTGCCCCATTCCAAAGGGTCAATTGTGGGTTCGCGGGGCAGTTGATTTCCGTACTCGCTCCGGTGTTGGTTTCCGTGGTCTGTGTTACTGACAAATCGAGCCCGAAATCGCTTTCCGGAATACTTCCTGAGATTGATCCACCAATCTCGACCGCCACACTTGACCCCGCCATCACCGTGACGCTTGCCCCTTGGCCCGCAAGCGCTTGTACCTGAGGCCCGACCAGCGCCGGTGCCCCACCCGACGGTCCGTCTGTCTCGCTGTCCCAAACGGTATCATATTCATCATGCACGAAGGGGTGCCGATTTCCATATTGGGCAGAACCGGTGGTGGTATCGGTCGCCTCGCAGCTTATGTCCCCGGGACCCGCTGGGTCCACACCATAAACATCTACGGGATTGTCTGTCGAATAGCTTCCATCGAACTGGATATTATCACTTAAGCTCCAGTTCCACGTGTAATTACCCGATCCGCCGGTTGCATACGCTGTATATGCTGAATCCACATTCGGCGGTGGAACATATATTGGCGGGTATCCCACAAGAGTTCCCGGCCCATTATCAATAATCACATACGGCGGCCCCAAAATGTCTACGGCTAATTTCTCGACCTCAAAATCTTCCGTATCCGAATTACCGTATCCATCGCCCTTTGAGGTCTGTATGGATATGCCGGTTAAAGTCACGGGATGTTCTCCTGTGGAGGCATTTTGACTGGCTTGGACGGTAACGTCAACTTCAAACGTCGAATTGGGGATGCTGCCGGTAATATTGAAATCCTCCGTCGTTGCCGTTGAATCGGTCACGTTGACGATCGCACCCTTCCACGCCACCGACACGCCCGTAATCGTGGTTTGGTTATCCACGGCTACCTCAAAGGATTCGCCGGTAATTGTGGGGGAGTTGCCCTCCGGATCGGCAGTTCCCGCAAACGGAATCACCTCAAAATGCGCGGTTGTATATTGGCCGGGATTAATCTCGTCTGCAGAGAACTGCGGGTTACCGTCAGTCACCGTCAGGTTGGCACCCGCAGCCTGAGTAGTGGTTGCAAATACCAATGGAGCGACGACCGCCAGTAATAACATCAGCAATGCCAAATATCGTGTTGAAGAAACTTTTTTCCCCAACGCTACCCATTGTTTTGACGCTCTGGCCATTTCAACATCTTCCTTTCTTGTTGTTTTTGGGTCCACCGCCTAAACAGGCGTTGATACGCAACGCCGTCCTGCGGAAGTTTCTCTTTTTTATGCTTGGATTCCCAACTGTAACCGAACAACTGGTAATTATCCGTACGGAAATATATATGTTCGGCAGCGACGGGCATGCCCACGTCCGCTGCCAGCGACGCCAAGTAATAGCGGGAGAAGACCGGCCACCCCGCTGCGGGCCGCTTGCCCACGAGATCCGCCGCAGCCCGGCTCCCCGGCCCGCCCATGAGCAAAAAGTGGCACAACTCTACCACCGCCGGCCGGGCGTCTGTTACGAACGCGCCGGCATCGGCCTGCCTTAGATAAAGCAACTGACGCATCACGGCTTGCACAGCTAGATCGGCTGGCGAAAGGTGGGCCTCGAACAACCGGAGAAGTTCCCGGCAGCCAGCCGGTGTCGCCCAGAGGCGGTGCCTGAATGCGGCCTGTGCTTGCCCGATTTTGTGTAAGATTCGCCAGCGGTTGGCCGGGGCCGCCTCCCGGAGCTGTTGGATGAGTTGCTGCGGGACGGGAGGCGTGGGAAGCGGGCGCGGGTGCGGCCTTAACACATCCCGGGAGAGTATTTCCTGCCGAGCAGTGCTCATTGCATCCTGGTACACCATGTGCCGGGTCATACCGTGGCCTAATTTGAATTGCAGGAGATCACCGCGGTAAAAAATCTTCGCAACTTCCGCCACTTCCTCGGAGGGAATCGGGGTGCGTCGCCACTGCTGCCAAGATCGGAACGGCCGGTGCTCCAACACAAGCGGTGGCACAACCCGCTGCTTTGGAAGTGCGAACAAACGATCAATGAAAATTCCACTGGTAATGGTATTGGTTGAGTGGTTCCGATCGACGCGGATGGTAAGCATTCGCCCGCCCGCCGCCGGGAGGACAACGAGAAAACGCTTGTAAACGCCATTAAAGAAATTAGCCACACGGGCCGCTGAATAGACAGCTGCGGACGCGAAAGCCCGGACACCGGGTCCGCCGTTGAATGGGAGCTTTCCGTAGGATTCCAGTGACAGCCGTTTGGTGGGGCGAATTTGGATCCCGTAATCACGAGGGCGGTTCCAAGCTCCCGCGTGTGCATCGTCGTTCACGAAGTACAGAGACATAACGTATGTCCCCGGCGGCAGAGCCAATGTGAAGTATAAATTTGGGCCGTCAATGGTCGGGCTGTATGCCTCGCCATGGTCGTCCCAACTGGACATGGTGCGTGAGCCCGTCGACGGGTTTTCCAAGGCGCGGGGGTCGGTAGTAAATTTATTACTCACCCACCGCCGGATTCCGTCTTTGGGATTCCAATATTGGTTCATATACCCCTCGCAGGAGGCGTGGAACCACCCGGCTTCGGAGGTAAATTGGTCAATAATGTGGTTCATGGCCCCCAAGTAACCCTGGAGCCGCCCGTAGTTATCCAACTCGTTGCCTCGCGTCCTCCAGTCGTCGCTTAGCGAGATAATTTCTGGGGCGGTGGACCGGTCAGGCCTGATTTTCACCAGCGCATTGCGCAGGGCCACAATTTGCTGAACGCTTGGCACTGCCGCCGCCTTTGGATAGCTCACCATCACCGGCATGAGCATCCGGTTCGGGGCGGTGATTTGCGCCAACGGTGTTCCGTTTGCCGGTTTCAGCCAGTCCGCGAGTTTGCCGGGGTTGATTACGGATACGCCATGGCCATAACGTCCAACAAGTACCTTGCCATTGGGCAGCGGCAGAATGGCCTGCACGTAAGAATCCACCTTGGCGAAACGCGGGTCGCCGTCGGTGCGGTAGATATGCTGGCCGTGCGGGCTGATAACCATGCAGCCGTCCCGCCAGAAGCCCAGCCATAAGTTCCCGGCGGCATCGCGGGCGATACAGGTAATATGTTCGCCGGAGAGCAGATTCGCCAATTGTGCTTCAGGCGGGGCGTGAAAACCCGCTGGCGGATGGAACAGCCCCAGCACCCGTGCCGCATAATCGCGGCCCTGCTCAAAACGCCAACTTGCCCCGCCGTTGCGGCTTACCGCAAGGCCGGAATCGGTACCGACGTACAAGCTCTGGTGCCGGGCGGCACGGGCGATCTGGTAAGCGGAAAGTTCCCCGTGGACCCCCTGGGCAACGCGTGAGGTTGCGATTGCATTAATCAGGCTGTCAGGAAGCCCGTCGCCCGTTGCGGATGCCGGTGTATGAAATGGCCCGGTGATCACCCGCCACTTGTATGGATCACGAAATCCCGGCAGCGTCGATAGCACCATTTCACCCTTGGACAACAACGGGCGGTGGCGTTCCGGCGTGCCGATATCCAGCCCTTCGCATTGGGTGCCCACGATCACCTTGCCCTGCGGCAAAAAGCCGATGGCATTGATCTGGTTGGAAGGCAAACCGTTGGCGACGGTGAGGTAATGCCAATCGTGCCTGCGCGTGGAATAAATGCTGATTCCGGCTTCGGTGCCCAGCCAGACCGCGTGGGTATACGGGTCAACACCAATACAAAACGGATGCGATCCCAGCGGGCCGAATCGGCCCTTATGCACCAACGGCAGAACATCGTAACGCTGCCAGGGTTTATTACGGTTTATAAAAACATCCACGCCATGGCGATCTGTACCGGCCCAAACCCGGGCTTTATCATCAATGGCAATGGCATAGCAGGAATTATCTGAAAGGCCATTGGCTTTGGAGAAGTGCAACCAGCGCTTTCCCTGCCTCGCCCAAGGGCGATATTCATATATGCCGTGTCCTTCCGTGCCAACCCACACGCATTGACGGAATTTATCCCAGGCCATGCAGGTGATAAATTTAGCTGGGCAGGAGAGCTGGCGTTCCGGACATTTAGGAGCGGGTGCCGGTACACTGGCGGCGCGGAGAAAGCCAGCCAACAGCACCGGCCCAAGAGCGATAATACTCGCGCGCCGAAACAGAATTTTTCCCTTTAGCCCCAGTGCCATTTCAACCCCAAGTTCCAACGGCGACTTAAATAGTACCCCAAGTATTTTGGCGCAGCTGATTCATGCCAAAGTACCATGCGGAGGATAATAATGTCAAAAAAAAAAAAGCAAGTGAAAAATTGAAAAAAATCGGGCCGCCCGGCCGCGGGCTTTGGCGGGACGTAAATTCTTTGGATTTATTTTTGAACAGCCCCAATCGGCTCCGGTGCCGGGGTCCTGACTCCATTGGGTCAGCGGGGCGACGGAAAACCGTCATGTGGAGCCATGTTTTGCGGTTTTCCAAGCCGTTGATCAGGCCGCCGAGCGCTTTTCCAATGACCTCGCTTTCGGAGCGAAACAGTGAATGTTGGCAATCGCTATTCAAGCCCCGATGGTAGGCAAGCTTAATGAAGGGAGTGCACGGCCGAGCCGCGCAAGTGTGAAAACGTTTTTGCGGCCAGCTCTGGTAGACATTCCATTTACTTCAGTCAAATTGGTGGCGATGGAAACGCATGCTTGATCCAGTTGGCACGGTAGAAATTAAAGCCGAGCGGGAATTTGGACGTTGCAATGAGAATTTGATCGGCGGGGGCGATGGATTTCTGATGGACCACTGGATTTTCAGGCATGAAGGCCATGGGATATACCCTATGCGGAACGTGGTGCTACACTATTAAGAAGCGAAAAATGCGGATGCGTTCTGATTTCGCGGCAATAATACGAGGTAAGTGTGTCCAGTTAATAGCCGTGTGGAGTATACATGCGTTTGTGTTCTCGATGGCGCGCTGTAACGGTGGATTGAAAAACCGGACCACGGATTGCCCGGATGGCACGGATACTTGGGGTTTGGCGGCGGAAGGCGGTGCCTGCCAAATCGCCATTTGCCGCGCGGAATTGTATCCATAGCGGCAGGCAACAGGCCTTCCGCGACGAAAGCGGATCAGCATCAATACCTTCCCTCTTATCCGTTTAATCCGGGCGATCCGTGGTTGCTCTATACCCTGTGCGGACCGTGGTGCTACGCCATCAAAAAACGAAAAATGCGGATGCGTTCTGATTTCGCGGCAACAATACGGGATCAGGATGCCCCGTTGACAGCCGTGTGGAGTATACATGCGTTTGCGTTCCCAAGGGCGAGCTGTAACGGTGGATTGAAAAACCGGACCACGGATTGCCCGGATGGCACGGATACTTGGGGTTTGGCGGCGGAAGGCGGTGCCTGCCAAATCGCCATTTGCCGCGCGGAATTGTATCCA
>JAJYZY010000136.1 GCA_021799715.1 Planctomycetota bacterium
GCCGCTGCGTAGGTGCGGATTTCCACCTTTCAGTCGGTCGCAATTATCTACCAACGATCAACCGATGTTGTTTTGATCCACAGATTTCACAGACTTCCACAGATTTTTAAACGCCAAGCCGCTTCAACGGCCTGGAATCTGGAACCTGGAACCTGGAAGGGAACGGGGGCTTGGGATCAATGAACAATGATCAATGACCAATGATCAAACACCAATGATCAGTGTCAGTGACTGCCGGCTGTCCACCCCTACCTCTTTGTAAACATCAGTATTGGCAGTATTGGCAGTATTGGCAGTATTATCAGTATTGGTCAGTATTATCAGTACATTCAATATTCAAGGTTCCATGTTCTGGATTCCAGCTTCAAAACAAACTGTAACCAGTCCCCTGAAACCCGTAACCCAACGTTGATCAGTGATCTCTGGTCCTTGGTCCGTGATGTCTGTCACTGCATTGGCAATTGCCGCCGCTTGCGCAGGGCAATCAGGCCCAGGCCCAGCAATCCGCCGCCAACCAAGGGCAATGTTGCAGGAATGGGAAGAGGGCCGCCGGTGGCCACGGCTGCCGAGGCCAGGATCTCGCTTCCGTTCGTCCCGTACACCACGGAGACGTTGCTCACCAAGGAGGCCGCCGTGATCTTACTTACGCTGAGATTAAATGTCGCACCGCTCTCAAGGTACGGATTCATGTTTGTAACACTTGAATTGACGGTGTAGACCGCTGGCGTTCCGCTCGGTGGGCCAATGACCATGTAATCAGGCTGCGATCCGTCAATTGACAGGTTCACGGTTTGGCCGGACTGGCTCGCAATCCAAGGCGGATTATTCGACGGCTGGCCTGTGGGGGCCAACATTGTCGTCCAACTGTCATACGTAGGTGTGGTTATCCCGTAGCCGGGAGTTACGTAGAACGCATATCCATAACCGCTGGACTCACTGGGGGAAAGGGTTTCTCCATTCCCTAGGCTGAACGTGATACCGTACACCGCCTCGCTATCTGAGTATATCCCACCAAGGTTATCAATCTGCACACGCAAAGTGCCTGTTCCGGGCGTGAAAACAACTTGGACATCAAGGTTCGGCTCGCCTGATACGACGCTGCCGATCGCGGTTACCGTCTGAGCGCCGACTCCGCCTGCTACTGCCAGCATTCCTGCCGCGGCGATTAGACCTGCCGATAGAATTGTATTTTTTAACATCTTGCACACTCCCGATAATGGATTCCCGGATAAAAAAATTATCCGGCTTGCTTTTGCCTCCTGCACTTCAACACAACCTGCACTTCAACACAAAGTGATGGAGAACAGTTGTTTTCATCTCCATACAACCACGCGACCGATAACGGCCGCAATGAATTGCATGACAACATCCATGTTGCTTGAACCCACTGGGAGGCTCTGCCTCTCGTTGAACTCTGAAAACTATATCCGAGGCGCTAAAAACGTGCCTCTCTTCAGACCCAACACCCGAAATCTTACACTGTCGGCACGTAAATGCAACTATTTTCCTAAATTTTCGTGTTTTGTATAGGTTATCGGACGTTACAAGGTACCAATGAGCAATGACCAATGATCAATGAGCAATGAGCAATGAGCAAACACCACGGATCACTGATCAGTGATCAATACTGCTAATACTGATCAATACTGAATATACTGACCAATACTGATCAATACTGTTAATACTGAATATACTGAACAATACTGATCAATACTGATCAATACTGAGTATACTGACCAATACTGACCAATACTGAATATACTGAACATACCGCAATTGGTCTGTTACCTGAAGCGGCTTCTTCGGGTATTATGATCACGCATCGTGCCGACGCAGCCGTTTGAATGCGCGGCCACATCCAGCGCGAGGAAAGACATGGCGGTTGAGAAAAATCTGAAGCCTGCGGCAGCGGAACATGTATCGGCACCGGACGGCACAGGGCTGATTGCCGGTGATCCGTGGCTGGAACCTTTTGCCCCGCAGTTGCGCCAACGCTGGGCGCACTATGTGAAAATGCGGGACGGTATTGAAAAAGCCGGGGGCCTGCTTAAATCAATGAGTTGCGGGCATCACTATTTTGGATTCAATCGCGGGCACCATGACGGCCAAGCGGGCATATGGTACAGAGAATGGGCACCGGCGGCGGCGCAACTGCACATCATCGGAGATTTTAATTCCTGGAACCGCTCAAGCCATCCGATGGCGCGCGACGCATTCGGGGTCTGGTCCATTTTTTTGCCGGACACAAAATCCGGGCAACCGGCGATCTCCCATGGCAGCAAAGTTAAAGTACAGGTGGATTCCGCGATCGGGCGGATGGATCGCATTCCCGCGTATATCAGGCGGGTGGTGCAGGCGCAGCAGGGCGTGGATTTTGTCGGGCAGTATTGGAATCCACCGGAGGCGTTCACCTTCAAACACCCCTACGCGCCCCCGAAACAAGGCGGTCTGCGCATTTATGAAGCCCATATCGGCATGGCGCAGGAAGAACCCAAGGTGGGAACCTTTGATGAATTTACCCGCAATATTCTGCCGCGGATTGCGGACCTGGGGTATAACGCCATACAGTTGATGGCGATTATGGAGCACCCTTATTACGGTTCCTTTGGCTATCATGTAAGCAACTTTTTTGCCGTATCGTCCCGATTCGGAACCCCGGAAGATCTTAAGCAGTTAATTGATACCGCGCATGGCCTGGGCCTGGCGGTGCTGCTGGATGTGGTGCATAGCCACGCCATAAAAAATATCCATGAGGGGTTGAATCGGTTTGACGGCTCAGATTTTCAATATTTCCACGCCGGCGCGCGGGGGCAGCATATTGCGTGGGATTCGCTGTGTTTTGATTACAGCGTACTGGAAGTGCAGCGGTTTTTGTTAAGCAACCTGCGGTTCTGGATGGAGGACATGCACTTTGACGGTTTCCGTTTTGACGGCGTAACAAGTATGTTGTATCTGGATCACGGCCTGGGGGCGAAGTTTTCCAGTTATGACAGTTATTTCGGATCCAATATTGATGATCATGCCGTGGCGTACCTGCAAATCGCCAATGAACTGGTGCATACGCTGCGCCCGCAGGCCGTCACGATCGCGGAAGATGTTTCCGGCATGCCCGGCATGGCCCGGCCCGTGGCGGAAGGCGGCATCGGCTTTGATTATCGTCTGGCGATGGGTGTCCCTGATTATTGGATAAAACTGCTGAAGGAACAGCGCGACGAAGACTGGAATCTCGGCGGTTTATACCACACCCTGATGAACCGCCGGCGTAATGAAAAACATGTGGGATATGCTGAAAGTCATGATCAGGCGCTGGTGGGCGATAAAACGCTTGCGTTCTGGCTGATGGATAAGCAGATGTATTGGAACATGAGCAAGCTTCACGGACACCCGATTGTGGAACGGGGGCTGGCGTTGCATAAAATGATCCGGCTGATCACCTTTGCGCTGGCCGGGGAAGCGTATCTGAATTTCATGGGCAATGAATTCGGCCATCCGGAATGGGTGGATTTTCCGCGGCCAGGCAACAATTATTCCTACCAGCACGCCCGGCGGCTCTGGTCTCTGTCTGATCGGGATGACCTCCATTACATGGGGTTAAAAATATTTGACCGTGCCATGCAGCTCATGGACCAACAACGCGGCGTTCTGGAAGACCCGTTTATTGAACAGCTTCTGGTGCATGAAGACACGCGGCAGATGGCGTTTCGGCGTGGGCCGCTGGTATTTGTTTTTAACTTTCATCCCACCGAATCGTACACCGGCTTGCGTATACCCGTACCCGACCCCTGCGATTACCGGCTCATTTTGGATACCGACAGCCCGGTATTTGACGGCTTTGGCCGGGTGGCCGGGGATGTAGTATATCCCCGGCAAGACGTGCCGATGTATGGCCGAAATCAGAGTGTGCAAATTTACCTGCCATGCCGCACGGCCCAAGTGCTGGCACCGGTCAATATGCCGCAGAAGAAGAAATAGTAACGCTTGAGAAGCTTTATTCTCTGCCGGGGGCCAGTAAGGATCTTACGCCCACAATGGCGGCCCGCCAGGCGGGAATAAAACCCGCGGCCAGCGTTGCCAGGCAGCAAACGCCGGCGGCAAAAAGCATGGCGTTCCAGGCCCAGGCGTAACGGGAATCAAAACCGCTTAACCGATGATCCAGCAGGGTTCCCATGTAGGCCATGTACTGCCCCAACGCACAGCCCAATACCACGGCCGCCAGGATAATCAGCGATAATTCCGCCAGAACCATGCGTAATAATTGCCACCGCCCCGCCCCCACCGCCCGGAGAATACCGAATTCATAGCGGCGTTGTCGGACCGCGGCCGCCGCCATAGCCGCCACCGCAATGGCCGCCAGGCACATTCCGCCCAACGCCGCCAGCGATAACGCCCGCATAACGCGGGTGATTACATAATCCAACTCTCGTTTCATGTGCCGCACGGATGTGCCATGCAGGGCAAAACGTTGAAAATTCAGTAACCGCTGTAAAAAAGATTGCTTGCCGCCGGAGGCCAGGAACGCTTTGACCGCGGCCACCGCTTGCATCCCGTTGGCACTGGGCTTTAACGTCAGCATGACCAGATTGGGGCCGTTAATACCAAATAATGCTTTCGCCTGCGCCAGCGTACCGATCAGGGCCACCGCCGCCGCTTGATGAAAAGCCTGCCGTACGCGCAAAAAACTCTGGGCAATTGATACGCCCGGCGACGTCACCACACCCACAACCGTCAGCCGCTTTACACCCGCCAACGTACCGACGGCCAATGTTTTTCCCGCCGCCAGATGCAACGAACGCAAGGCATCACCGGCGATCAACACGCCGGTGCCGGCGTGCATGGCCCGCATGGCGGAGGCTTTATTTCCCTGTGCGAAATGCACACCCAGCATGTGCAGAAAGGTCTTGGGCTGCACGGCAACAAACAGCACCTGCTGTTGTTTTGCCGCACCGATCCGCGCGGGAATCCAAAAGGCCGTTAAGGCTGAAACTCCCGTTACGCCATGGACGTGCCGGGGAATTTCCATCGCGCGATGAACGGACAGCGGGGTAATAGGACTGAAGACAAAAGCATCAGGAAATTGGGCGGGAAATTCCCATGATTCCAGCAAACCGATGCCTCGCGCCTGCATGGAAACAAAAAAAGATACCGCCGCCAATAAAGCCGCCGCCATCATGCCCGCCCGATAAGGCGATGCCGAGGTGGAAAACAATGTCGGTTCAACGTGCCATAACCATGCCAACGGCCGCTTGAAGCACCGCTCAAAAACCGCGACCGTAACCGGTGCCAACGCCACCGCCGCCAAGAGCACCAATGGGCCGCCGACCAGTACATAGGCCCAAAGCGCCCAGATTGGATTAGGAATCCACCACAGCAGAATCTGTAACGCCAAAGCGCCTATGGCAACCCATAATGCGGGACGCAAAGATTTAGCAGTTGCGGCTTTACTCATATTGGCTACCGCGGCCATGGGGGTTACACGCCAGGCTTTATACACCGGCAGGGCAATGCCCACCGCGGCGGCCAGCAGTCCGGCGGTGCCGGCGATGATAAAACTTGCAATGCCGGGATGAAACACCAGATGTCCATGCCGCAGATGATGCACCAGAAACCACGCCGCCGCCGCCCCGCCGGCCAGCCCCAGCAATATACCGCCGGCCATCGGCACCAGAGACTCTACCAGTGCGGTTAATGCCACTTGATTGCGCGCCGCGCCAATACACCGCAACTGTCCGAAAAAGCGCACCCGCTCCTGAATGCCGATCGCAAAGACCGCTAAGATCAGCAACCCCGCACCCAGGGCCGTGGGCACGGCGATCAGCCAGCGAAGTCGCTGCAACATTTTCTCCATGGGGGCAAAGGGTTTGCGGCTTTTTCCCATGGATCGAATTTTTACACCCGGGCCCAAGGCTTTTTCCAAGGCCGTCATGCCCGCCGCTTTGGAAATGCCCGGCCGGAA
>JAJYZY010000137.1 GCA_021799715.1 Planctomycetota bacterium
TCCCTGTGCTCCAATATTTAATACGCCGGCGCGAAAGGCGACTCCCGCCGCCAGACCGGTCAGGAGTAACGGGCAGGCATCAGCGCAGGAACTGCTTAATGCGTACCAGCTTCCCGCAGCCCCGCGGAGCCATAAATCCGCAAGGTGTATTGGTGGATATCCCAATAGCGCCCCGGCCCCGATCGCTAGAGCCAATACCGCCGCACACACCAGTGCCGCCAGCGCTACAGCGCTTACAGCATTCCAGATGTTGGCGAGAAATCGCTTGATCATCACATTCCTCCGAGCATCAAGCGGCCAATCTGCGCCGGGGTAGTATCGGGCCATGCGGTGATGGTCAATGTTCCGCGGTGGATGACAGCAACGCGATCACTGATTGAAAGCAATTCATCGAGATCGCCATGAATCAGGATAATGGCCGCGCCTCGCTCCCGGGCCTCAAGCAACTGCCGCAGCACAAACGCCGTTGCGCCAACATCCAGCCCGCGGGTTGGATTGACGGCCAAAATCAATTCCGGCTGCTGCGATAATTCCCGGGCCAGAACAATTTTCTGTTGATTGCCCCCGGAAAGCGTGGCTACGGCATCCTCCAACCGGCGGCAGCGAATGTCATACTGCCGCACCAGATCAGCGGAATGCTTTCGCCAGGCACCGAAGCGGCAAAAACGCCAGCGGGCAAATGGGCGTTGACGGTAACTGCGCAACAACAAATTGGAAACAATCGGCAGCGGCAGCACGAGCGCTTCTTTATGCCGATCTTCCGGAATATAGCCCAAGCGGATGGGGACGTTGCCATGGCCGCCGCTGCGGTGGACAATTCGTCCGGCAGTGGGATTTACCGCCCCGGAAATCAGAGCGGCCAACGCGCTTTGGCCGTTGCCATCCACGCCGGCTATGCCCAAAATTTCATAGGGACGCACGGTCATATTGATTTGCTTTAACACCGGCGGCCCGCGTTTTTTAGCGCGATACTCCACATCCACAAGCTCCAGCATCGGCGGGATTTCAGTGTGGCCGGCCAGTTGCGTCAGTCGCGGGACATCCACTTTGGCCCCGACCATTTTTTCCGCAATCTGATCCACGGACAAATCCGCAGTCGTACCGGAATAGACCAGCTTCCCCCGCCGCAAGATGGAAATCGTGCGGCATATTCGCACGGCTTCAAGGAGCTTATGGCTGATAAATAATACGGTCATTCCCGCACGTGTCAGCCCCGCGACGGCCAAGGCCAGTTCGTCCACTTCCGACGGCGTCAAAGCCGCGGTGGGTTCATCCAGAATAAGAATTTTACCACCGCCGCAAAGTGCTTTAATAATCTCGACGCGTTGTTGACGCCCCACTGCCAGGCTCCCAACGGGCACATCAAGATCCAGCGGCCAGTTTAATTCTCGACACCAGTAATTAATATCTCGCAACAATCTGCGGGGGCTGCGGGAAAAAAGGGATTTACCGACGGCCAGGACAAGGTTGTCCAGCACACTTTGATTCTCTACAAGCTTAAAGTGTTGATGCACCATCCCGATGCCCTGTGCGCGGCCGGCGCGCACGGACCCCAGAGGTACCGGGACCCCCATGACTTCCACGCGCCCTGAATCCGGGCGCAGGAGGCCCGCAATGATATTCATGAGCGTTGTTTTACCGGCCCCATTCTCGCCAAGAATGCCATGCACGCCGCCCGCCGCCACTTCCAGCGTCACATCCTCCAACGCCGAGACACCTCTGAAAGTTTTGGAAATACCGGTAAGTTTTAAGGCCAAAGGTGTTGCGGCCATCAAAGTCCTCCTTTCCGGAGGCATCGCCGCTTTAACGTGTTATTATGATCCGTCATAGATGATACATTCCGTTTAGCAATTTTTATGAACGGCGCGTAAGTGCCGGGCGGGCGCATTAGTCGCGCGGCCACTCCTGCGGTCATCCCGCAACATGCACTTTACCGGTTAGTAATTCCCGCCCCGCTCGGGTCAGGGCTTGCCGCATGGCGGGGGTAATAACCGACCCGATAAGCTTGGGATTTAATACCACAATGCACACACCATTTTGCAGGTTTTCCGGAGCAACGCCCGGCTTAAAAGTTCCGCGTTGCACCTGCCGGGCCACGCGGAGAAATGCCCGGTCCAGGCGGATGACCGCACTGGCCGGAGTATAACGGGAACAGGTGGGATTATTATTCTGATCGCTGTTGGACCCGAAAACGTAGACTGGACCATGGCCGGATTTGTTGGCTTGTGCGACGGCCTCAAACACACCCCGGCTGGCCGCATCAACATTCTGATAAATCACATCAATCCCCTGCTGGATAAAGGCCTGTGCCTGACTTTTAGACAATGCCGGTTGGTCCCAACTGGTGTAGGCAGCAGCGATTTTAATGTTGCGATTCACACTTCTGGCCCCGGCCGCGAATCCACGATAACACGCCACAACCGACGGAATGGCTTCGCCACCGATAAAACCGATTTTTCCGGTTTTACTTAACATGGCCGCCAGAATTCCCAGTTGGTAGGAGGGCTGCGCGAGATCAAAATTCAGCGTCAGCACCCCGGGCTTGGTGGTGTCGGCACCGCTGACGGCAAATTTTGTTTTACCCCCCATCGCTGCCACTTGCGTGGCCGGGATGAGAAATTCATAGCCGTGACCGATGATGAGATTGTATCCCCGCATGGCGTAAGAACGCATTACATCCACCGCCCGCACGGGGGAAATATGTTCCAGAATTGATACATGGGCATGCAGTTTTTTCTTCACGACCAGAATCGCATCCTTCCCTTCCTGATTCCAACCGCCATCGGTCACACTGCCGGAGCAAATTAAGGCGATGCGTAACGGCCCTTTTATCGCAGCAGCTTTAATCCCGGCAGCGCCGGAGAATATCAACAGACACAATGCCAGTATGGCGACGAATACATGTACGTGGCGATGGGGCAGGCTTTTCATCACGCGTTCTCCGAGGACACGCCGCAGCAGACGCTAAGATCAAACGATAACGGGTAACCGCGGCAGCTATTTCTATAAAGCATTATGAACTCTGCAAACACAAAAAGCCATGGCAACGCGGGAATAAATTAAAGGCCAAAGAGACAACAGAAAAAACCGGGGGACAGGAAGCAGCAGATTAATCAAACGGCGGTAAAAAAAGCATAAAAATTATATTCCTTGACTGGGAACCCACCCGCGCTATGATAGGCATAGAGCTGCGGGGCAATTTGTAGAAACGCGGAACGGGTGTGATATGACACAACGCAGCGAGACACTTGCCTATGTTCACAATGCCCTGCGTATGGATATGCCGGGGTATGCGGCTTTAGTTGAACTGGCTTTGGATTTGCGGTGGAGTTGGAACCGGGCGGCGGATGGCATCTGGCGGCAACTTGAACCGGAATTGTGGGCGGAAACGCGCAACCCGTGGCTGGTTCTCCAGACGGTTTCACCGGCCAAGCTCCAAAGTCTTCTGGAGAACAAAGACTTTTGCACGGAGGTTGAGGCGTTACTGAGAAACCAAAAGCTGCCGGCGGATGGCCCAACATGGTTCAGGCGGGAGCATCGTGAAGCTCCCTTGACGTGCGTGGCGTACTTCAGCATGGAATTCATGTTAAGTGAGGCGCTGCCGATCTATTCCGGTGGCTTGGGGAATGTGGCCGGCGATCAACTTAAATCCGCCAGTGATCTGGGTGTGCCGGTCGTGGCCGTGGGTTTGTTGTATCAGCAGGGATATTTCCGTCAGCATATTGATCGCGATGGCAACCAGCAGGCCTTGTTTCCGTATAATGATCCCGGCCAATTGCCGATTACGCCGTTGCGCGATGCGAACGGGGAATGGTTGCGTCTGGAAATCGCGCTTCCTGGATATGCCATGTGGGTGCGGGCTTGGCAGGTGCAGGTGGGACAGAGAAAACTTTATCTTCTGGACAGCAATGATCCCGCGAATTATCCCGTTCATCGCGGCATCACCAGTGAACTTTATGGGGGCGGTCCGGAATTGCGGCTTCAGCAGGAAATACTTCTGGGAGTCGGGGGCTGGAGATTGTTGGAAGCATTGGGATTAAAGCCGGAGGTATGCCACCTCAATGAAGGCCACGCCGCATTTGCAATTTTAGAGCGGGCGCGGAGTTTTAAGGAAAAGACCGGATTATCTTTCGAAGAAGCTTTAGCTGTTACGCGGGCGGGTAATGTATTTACCACGCATACTGCGGTGGCGGCGGGGTTTGACCGTTTTTCAGCGACCCTGATTAATCAATATCTGGGGCGTTATGCCACAGAGAAGCTTGGCATATCCGTGGGCGATCTATTGGCCTTGGGGCGGCACGATGCGGCGGATAGCAACGAGCCATTTAATATGGCGTATCTGGCCATGCGGGGCAGCGGTGCGGCCAACGGCGTAAGCCGCCTGCATGGGCAGGTGAGCCGGGCACTGTTTTCATCCCTGTTCCCACGTTGGCCCATTGATGAAGTGCCCATAGGGCATGTCACCAATGGCGTTCATGTGCCAACGTGGCAATCGGCGGCTGCGGAGGAACTCTGGACAAAAGAGTGTGGAGCGGACTGCTGGTTGCATAAGCCGGATGTTTTGACGCAAAAGCTACAGAAGTTACCCGATGCCCGACTGTGGGAATTACGTACCAACGGGCGAAATACGCTGATTGATGAGGTGCGCGTCCGTCTTGCACGGCAACTGGCGGCCTCGGGCAGTTTAAATCAGGAGGTGCAGGCGGCAGGGCATTTGTTGGATCCCAATGTGCTGACACTGGGGTTTGCTCGGCGGTTTGCCACGTATAAACGGCCGAATCTGCTGCTACATGATCCGGAAAGGCTGGTCCGCATTTTAACTCATGCGCAGCATCCGGTTCAGTTAATTATTGCCGGAAAGGCTCATCCCGCGGATTGGGCCGGGCAGCAATCAATTCGACAGTGGATTGGCTTTATGCGCCGCCCGGATGTGCGGCCACACGCCGCATTCTTATATGATTATGATATGAGTCTGGCGCAGCGCCTTGCGCGGGGTGTGGACGTATGGATCAATACCCCGCGACGACCATGGGAAGCCTCGGGCACCAGTGGCATGAAGATACTGGCCAACGGCGGATTGAATCTTTCAGAACTTGACGGATGGTGGGCGGAAGCGTTCTGTCCTGAAGTGGGCTGGGCTTTGGGAGATGGTAAGGAGCATGGCGATGATCCGGGCTGGGACGCCCAGGAGGCCAACGCGCTTTATGACCTGTTGGAACAGCAAATCATTCCGACATTTTATGCGCGCGATGCCGCCGGTGTTCCCACGGCATGGGTTGCGCACCTGCGCGCCAGCATGGCGCACCTCACGCCGCAATTCTGCTGCAACCGCACGGTGCGGGAGTATACGGCACTTTATTATCTGCCGGCGGCCCAGAATTATCTGGCCCGGGCCGCCCAGCATGGAGCCAAAGGTGCGGAAATTCGCAAGGTGCTAGGGATATTAAACGAGAAATGGGGCAGTTTGCGATTTGGCGATGTACATAGCAGTTCCAGCGGCGAAGGGCATATATTTGATGCCCATGTTTATCTTAATGGCCTGGACCCCGCGATGGTGCGTGTGGAACTTTTTGCCAATGGCGTGAACGGAGGCGGCGTGGTTCGGGAGGAAATGAAGCTGACGGGAAAGCTCACTGGCGCAGCGGGTGGCTACGCGTATCATGCGCAACTCTCTGCCGCACGACCGGCGGAGGACTATACCGCACGCATTATTCCGAACATACCCGGCTTGACTGTGCCGATGGAATCGCGGCATATTGTCTGGCAGAAGTAGGTAGGCAAACCGATGAGCCACAGACTGAAAGCGAAATGAGTCGATGCCGCAACAGCACAACAAAATTTCCGGAAAAGCCAACGCACGGGCCATGCACGCGGTGATCAAACCCGATCAGCCGC
>JAJYZY010000138.1 GCA_021799715.1 Planctomycetota bacterium
CAATAGAGCCGCCGGCGCAAACTACGTAAACACGAATATTATACCATATAAACTATGCCCATGTCTCTATATGATTTCGCCCTGTCCGGAGGCGTGGAGGCGTGGTAATGGAACCAACCGCCTGAAAATACTGTGGTCGGCGGTCATCAGCCGGGCCATCGTGCGCGTTAATATTCCGCGGTGTTGTCGTTTTTGCAATTGGATATTACTATTCCTGATAATCGTTTTGCGCGGCATGGCGAGGTTGACCGGCCGCCGCGTTGGAGTTTAGAAAATTTAGAACCCCGTACCAGGAAACAAAAGCATGAAAGCCATCGTGCATCGTCAAGCCCTTGTGGAAGTACTCGCGTTAGCATGCAGTGTTGTGCCGAGCCGATCACCAAAACCCGTGCTGTCTTGCGTGCGTATCAGCACGGTAGCCAATGGCCGCGAGAAAGCAATCCGGCTGGTCACCACGGACCTGGAAATGACATTGGAAACAACCATTTCGCAGGTGGAAATCAGCCAGGAAGGCAACGTGCTGTTGCCGGCGGGAAAACTTAGTGAAATTGTCAACAACTCGCCGGATGAAACCATTACACTCGATACCGAAGGCGAGAAAGCGACCATTAAAGGATCGGACAGCACCTTCACGCTTTTGGGTTTTAATCCGGAAGAATTTCCACCGGTCGGCGGATTTGAAGGTGAAGCGGATTTCTCCATTACCGCCGGGGTATTGAAAGACATGCTGGACCGCACGCGCTTCGCCGCGGCCAAGGAAATGAGCCGCTACGCCATTAATGGCGTGCTGTTTGAACGCAAGGGCAAAAAGCTCTCGCTGGTGGCCACCGATGGCCATCGGTTATCGCAAACCCGTGATGAAACGTCCGGCGGCGATAACAAAGATGTATCGGCGGTAGTACCCATCAAGGCGCTGGCGCTGATTGAGCGGTTGCTGACAAACCGGGAAAGCACGGTCGAATTGCAATTCCGTGAAAATAAGATTTTCGGTCGGATTGTACCCGCGGAAGTCCCAGCCGACGGTGATAAGCAAAAACCCGCGCCGCAACCCACCGCCACATTCAGCGCGTTGCTGGTGGAGGGTGCATTTCCTCCATACCAGGATGTGATTCCAAAAGATTGCGACCGCAAGACCAGCTTGAATCGGGATCGGCTGCAAAGCGCGGTTCGCCGCGCGGCGTTGTTGACCAATGATGATTCGCGATCGGTACGACTGAATTTTGCCACCAAAGTACTGACGATTTCAGGCCGCTCGCCGGACGTTGGTGAAGCCAAGGTGGAAATGCCGATTGAATTTCTCGGTGATTCTCTGGATGTGGGTTTTAATCCGCAGTATCTGCTGGACGCTTTGAAAGTGGCCCCGACAGATGAGGTAACACTGGAACTCAAATCGGCGGCGAAACCGGGATTGCTTCGCGCCGGTCCGAATTTCCTGTATGTCATCATGCCGGTAAATCTGTCCTAAGCGCTTGCAGATATGGCGCTGCCGAAGTCATGCAATTTGGCACCAGCGGGCGGCTGGCTGAAGTGTCGATAGAAAATCCGATGTCATTCCAGCCCGGCCTACGGGTGCGCGTCGCCATTGCGGGAGCCGGAATGATTGGCCTTGCTGTGTGATTCTGCCAGCCATTGCTGATAATTCTGCCGCGGCATATTAAAGCGATCGCGCGACCGGACATACGTTGCCGGTGCGCCCATTCGACCTACCGGGTTGAATGCCTCCGATCGAATATGCTTATTCTCCGCATTGTAAATATCATCGGCAATCCACAAATGCACAATTTCCCCGATGAATACCAGGTTGTTACCAATAACGCTATGCTGCAGCAGGCGGCATTCAAAACTGGCAGGCGATTCCGCCAGATGCGGCGTTTTGATTTGCCGTCCCGCCGCACACGTCAAACCAACCTGTTCCACTTCACTGGTGCCATTGGGGAAATCAACGGAACACTCATTCATTTTTTCAACCAACTCCTCCGAAACCAGATTGACCACGAATTCACCGGTGCTGCGTATATTCAACGCGGTGTCTTTTGGCATATTCGTACCGGATCTATGCCCGATGCCCACCGCCAGAATCGGGGGTTCAGCGCCCAGCATATTAAAAAAACTGAAGGGTGCCGCATTTACCACGCCCGCCGCGTCAATACTGGTAATCCATGCGATGGGCCGGGGCATAATCAGGTTGGTCATGAGCTTATAGGAAAACGAATAATCCGATTGTTTAATATCAAATTCCACGGTGTTGCAACTCCATTTACAGTCAACGGTTCTATCAACCGCAATATCTTAGGCGCACTGTGGGCAAATGGCGAAACATCGCGGCAAAAGCGAACGCATCATGTGCATCAAGCGCATCGCGTTGCCCCAACGCTGCCGCCGGTTATACAATAATCTACGGCCTGTGGAAGCATTGTAATGCTTATGGAGAACATGATTGTGATACATGTTGCGTCGCATTTTCATGACGCGCTGGGAGCCGCAGCGCTGATCCGCCTGGGAACCGGATTTCCCACGTCATTGGGGCGCATGCTTTTTGAAAACCATTGGGCCATCTGGGCGGCAATGATCCTGATTGGTTTGGCCGCCGTCTGGCGCGGAATCAACACGCAACACGCCCTGACGCGGAATATCGGCACGGCGGTGCTGGCCATAACGGTTATCTGGATCATTACCGCCGGGCTGGTAGTAACGCCGCATGAGCGTCTCATTTATGCCAATGACGCCATCGTCAGCGCGGCCGCCGATGACAATGTTCCGGCAATCATGCACTATATTTCCCGAAGCGCCACGTTTGGCCGATGGAATTATGCCCAGATTCAGTCCGGCCTTGCGGGGCGGCTGAAATCAGCGCACATTACGGATAACATCATCCGTTCCATGACCGTACACACCCAAGCCAATCAGGCCGTCACACAACTGGTCATCTGGACCAGCACGCGGGATTACGGACCGGTTATTACCTCCTGGCGTTTTATCTGGCAGGATCATCCACGACCCGGTAATTGGAGGATTATGGAAATCGATTTACTTCGCCTCAATGGCCGGCGCACGCGCCCTGATGCGGTTATTCCCATGCCGCCGTAAAAGCGGTTGTCGATGCAAGGCATGAAACTATTTCTGCCGGATTCGCGCCGTTCAGCCCCATTCGCAACGCTCGATAGAAAAGTCCGGCCACGCCGGTTGCCGGGCACATCACGAATTTTCAGGGATAGGGGAAAAATAATTCCGCCTGGTTCACAAAGCCGCGCTGTGGAAACCCGCGGCCGGTTGGCCGGGGTGGCAGAAGCATCGCTGAATCATGTACGCGCCATTAATATGGTCCGCGAATGCTGGCCGCGATCTGCGTCATATAGAGTTGCCGCAATTCATGATGCACGTTTTCCGGCAATGGTGACAGATCACTTGCTTTGGAATTGCTTAACGCCTGCTGCGGCCGCGATGCGCCGGGAATAACGGTTGTCACCGCGTCATGATCCAGAATCCAGCGGATGGCAAAATCCGCCATGGTCTGCCCCATTGGCACCCACGTCTTGACGCGATCCGCAAGTTCCACACCGCGGTTAAATTCCAATCCCGCAAACGTTTCCCCAACATTAAATTTTTCTCCGTTGCGGTTGTAATTGCGGTGATCATTGGCCGCAAACGACGTCGTGCGGTTATACGTGCCCGCCAACAGTCCGCTGGCCAGCGGCAACCGCACAATGATCGCAACGCCCTTTTCGCGGGCTTCGGCAAATAGTTCATCAATGGGTTTCTGCCGGAAAATATTGAAAATAATCTGCAGCGAATCACAATCCGGGTGCTGGAGGCATATTTTCGCTTCTTCCATGGTCTCCACGCTGGCCCCGAAATGCCTGATGAGTTTTTGCTCTTTTAATTTACGAAGCCAGTCGAAAATATGACCGGCTTGCAGATGCCGCATCGGAATACAATGCAATTGTGTCAGGTCCAGCGCTGATACTCCCAGCCGCTCAATGGATCGCACAGTACATTCGCGCAACAGCTCTTCCGAATAACCATCCGGATAACCGTTCAACCGCCCCAATTTTGTCGCAACAAAAAGTTGCTTCGCCCCCGCCGGTCGCGACCGCAGATATTTGCCAATCAAAGTTTCACTGCGGCCGGCACCATACACATCCGCGGTATCCAAGAACGTTACACCCGTCTGATCAGCCGTCCGCAGAATTTCCAAGGCCCGCGGCTCCGGCACATCGCCCCAATCAGCGGCTCCGAGCTGCCAGCATCCCAATCCAATTTCCGAAACCGTGGCGTTGAGTCGAGATGAATGACGATAGTGCATCACAAAAATCTCCGGCGTAAAGCGTTCGGAAGCATCTTATCGCCAACGCGAGCAATTTGAAATTGGCCCGACCGGCCGCCGCTTGTGAATAATTTCAGCAAGGGAACTACACCAAGGCCAAAGTCCGCCGGAATTCACGTTGCCCACATTTTTTTTGATCATTAATAATCGATCATTGATATTTGATCTTTGATCATTGTTCTGCCCCACAGATTTCCCAGATTCCGCAGATTTCCCGGCTCGGTACCGATGGCTTCTTGCCGCCTGTCCCGTTGGCCATAATTCATAAGCCGAGATCGAGTTTGTGTCGTCGTGGTGAAATTACAGATCCAGTGCGACCATTAACCTACCTGTGAAAGGGGAAGATTATTCCAATGAACAGATGATAACCCGTGCCCCGCCGGGTGCAAGGCGATTTTTGATTGCCATGCCCTGCCGCCATCCTGCCAATTGGCCGCGGGTTTTCACCACACGGCTGCATTCGTTCGGCGAAATTCTTGCGGCGCACAGGCTCCCAGCCGTTCGGGCGTGGCAAGATGCCGTTTTGCAGGCGGGTAACAACGACATGGCGAGCCAGGAACACTCGCCCGCATGGAATCCGGCAAACCCGCATGAATGAACCCTTGCTCCCTCCAGAGATCGATCCTGCAGGAGCCACCGTCAAATGTTGCCGTCGGAATTATTTGCCAGGACGGGGTAAATCAGCAGGCCACCTGATTGTGCCCGTCCGGAACATCTGAAAACAGCTCCAGCCGCGCCTGTGTCGCCGACATGATAATCCGTATCTCATGCCCGAAGATTATCCTTCATCCGAAAATCCCCGGTCGGTGTGGTTCGTAGGATGGACACGCTTGATACAACCCGCGCGGAAAAATTGCAGTGCCCTGTTCGGGTAGAGCCAGCGCGGGTCGGTAGCCGAGCACTGACCAGCCGTCAAAGGGGGGCAGGCGAGAACCGGAAGGTGAACAGCACCCGCGGATGGCAGAAACCCGCGGGTGCTGTCACTTTCGACCGATCAATCAAATGCTCAGAAGCCAATCTGCAAGCCGGCCGTCACGCTTTGGGCGTAGGTGTGCGGGCCGCCGGCAAACTGGGCTTCGTAATCGGTGAATAACCCGATATTTTTGCCGATCTGCGCCGTCAGGGAAAATCCCATCAGGGCGGTATCGCGAATGGGGCCGTTGGTCACCACGGTGAACGCATTTGAACCGGTACCGACGAAAGATGCATTGATACCACGACTGCTGTTGAGATACTCGTGAGAGTAAAAAGCGTTAAGCGACGGGACCAGCGTGAGCCAATGCGACACGGGCATATCGTACGACACATGGCCGCCGATCTCCGATCGGAGCGATTCCACACGCTGCTTCGAAACGCTCAGTCCGAACGGGCTGCTGGTTTCAGTGGTTCCCTGTACGTTGACGTGGGTGTAATACAACCCGGCCAGCGGCCCAAATATAAGGTGTTTCTTCAGTGCCTTGAAATCATATCCACCCTCCATCGCCACGTTGTAGACGCTGCCGCCGGTATCGCCGCGTGCGGAGGTAAGCGAGCCGTCAAAATTAATATT
>JAJYZY010000020.1:0-6900 GCA_021799715.1 Planctomycetota bacterium
TCCATCGCGTGGCCACGCGTACCAGACGTCATTTGTACCACAATAGAGCCGCCGGCGCAAACTACGTAAACACGAATATTATACCATATAAACTATGCCCATGTCTCTATATGATTTCGCCCTGAGATCGTTGCCCGGCAGTTGTCGGCTTAACCGACTTAACCTATTATTATCAATCCACCGTGTGGCCGGATGCCCGAGTGGACTAAGGGAGCGGATTGCAAATCCGCGATTCGTGGGTTCGAATCCCACTCCGGCCTTTGTAAAATTTATCCGCAACATCGATGGAACTCTGACCACTGCCTCTCGCGGCAATTGTGGATAACGACAGGCCCGTCATACTCCCGGAACTTATCTGGCCTGATCTGGGCCGGTGTGCGATACAGATCATATCTATTGAGCACCTCGCCCAAAGCGTTTCATTCTTTGGTGTGCCGGTGCCGCTAAACAAAAACCCGATTGACACAATCAAATATGTCTCATTTTACCGGTTAACTTGACTTTGTAAGCGACTGCGGTATACTCTTTGCTGACGGTTGTGGATCGATCCCAATGGCTTAATAACCCGGTTTATTGGTTGAGAATCCGCAATAAAAAATCCGGGGTTCGTGCGTGATTCCAAACGGACTGATTTGCTCAATTTGAAGGTTATGGACGTTGAGCTTTTATTCTTTGTGTTGCTTTCCGTTAAATTGGCGGAGGAGCGAAACGAAATCCGGATATTGTAAATTTTGAAACTGCCGCCACCGTGTGGGTTCCCACTTTGCCTGCACGAAAGCTGTCGCGCCCCACTCGGCAGCCCGTGGCGGCTTTTTTATTTATCCATTTTCTGAAGTTGACCTTATTTTCCAGGAACATGCTATGTTCTGCCTATTCGTGAGGATTTGCCTTTGGCATTAAAGCCCAATTTGATCCCCGAACCCGCTTTGCTCCAGGTTCCCGACGCCGCCGGCATGCTTTCTTGGCAGGATGTGTTTCTCAATACCAATCCGGTGCAGTTGGAAATTGGATCCGGGAAAGGCACCTTTCTGCTTGCGGCGGCCACGCAATTTCCCAACCAAAATTTTCTCGGAATTGAATGGGCTGGTGCCTATTGCGATTTTGCCGCAGATCGCATCCGGCGGCACGGTTTAACCAATGCGCGCATGGTTCGAGCGGATGCCAACTGGTGGATTCGCGCCCACGTGCCGGATCAATCCCTGCAGGCCATGCATGTGTATTTTCCCGATCCCTGGCCCAAGGCTCGTCACCATAAACGCCGCCTTATTCAATTACCCTTTCTGCAACAGGCACTGAGAATTCTGGTTCCCGGCGGCGTTTTGCGCGTGGTCACGGATCATGCTGACTATTTTCAACACATTCGTGCCGTGGTCGCGGAATTCAATTTATTGCAAATCATCGATTTTGTCCCACCTCTGCCAACTGCCGACGGCCTGCTCGTGGGCACCAATTTTGAAAAAAAATATATCCAGCAAAGCCGGAACTTCAATAGCATCGCTCTGAAAAAGCCGGAGACTGTCGAGCCATAAATTCGCCGCTGAAATATTTTCCATGCTCTTTACGGCAGAAAAACGCGGATTCCAATTCCAGTGTCGGAATTTCCCTCATGTAATACCAGCAGCCATGTGAACGCAACGACATTAGCGGTTCAAGCCGCGGAAGTGTTGCGGGGATTCGGCCATGCCGGTGCGGTGCGATACAACCATCGCGGTCATCATGGCGGCGGTTTCCGGAAGCAAGTGCGGCCAGCCACGGTGGGGGGAAGGCGCGGAATTGAAGTGGCGGCAAAAATTTTCCAGTTCCCGCAGGGCCTGTGCGGCGCAGGATATTGGGGCGGTGGAGTCTTCCTCTTTCAGCGAGTCCCGAGCCGAAGTCCAGCGGTAGCTGAAGTCGGAAAGCTTTACCCGGCCCTCCCGGTTCGCTATGGTTATCTCCCGCGTTAACGATCCTTCCTGATCCGAGAGGCGCATCACGGCAGTGGCACCTTCCAACGTTTTCATTACCACGCCAACATCACCGGTCACATCCGTAAAGTTATCGGGTTGGCCGCCGGTGCCATCAATGGATGCATACAGTGCGGCGGGCAGGCCGAGAACTTCAATGGTCGCGCGGAAGGCGTCCCACGCCAAAACTGATAATGACCGCACGGCACCGTGCTGTACCCCCCGTGCCCGAGCCACGGCATGATTCGCCGCCGACCAATGTCCACCTAAAAACTGCACGCCGCGGAAAAAGTTCTCGGTTTGACGGGCTTGTGCAAATCCCCATGTTCCGGAGAATTGCGGCGCGGTATATAACAGATGGGTCTTGGGTTCCAGGTGAATGCTCAAGCGATGGGCTTCCTCCAGTGTTTGGACCGGCGGTCCAAGGCTGAATATCGCGATTTTCTGCTGCACGCAGGCTTCCACAAAATCCAGGGACATGTCGGCGGGGCGGTCCAGAAGCACGATCTGCGGGGTGGTTTCCAGCAACATTCTGCGAAGATCACCGTAAAACGGGACATCAAAAATCTGTCCCACCTCCCGGGCCAGCGATAAATTGCGCTCACCGACCACCGCAATCTTAAACCAATCAGTTCCGTGGGCCTGTTTTAACGCCTCAATCCAATCCTTCTGAACCGGATCAAGTCCAACAATCGCACATGCTACGGCCACAAATACTCCGTCCGTCAAAGAACCTCGTCACCGCACACGTCCGGCCAAGTGCCGGTAACGCCCGGAGCGACTCCCGCAGTCCTCCACCAGGGATTATATGTTGTAGTCGGCAATCGAGCCGAAATTGTTCAGAAATAGGAAAGGTTTTAATGGACGCGCTGCCCCGGCGTGGCACGTTCATCAACCGATAATAAAAATATGTCCTTTCCGCCCGGTCCGCTGGCCAGAATCATTCCTTCGCTGGTTCCGAATTTCATTTTGCGCGGTGCCAGGTTGGCACAGAAAATAACCAACCGTCCGGTAAGTTGTTCCGGCGTGCAGGCCTTTTTAATGCCCGCCAGAACCGTGCGTCTGCCCAGCGGACCGGCGTCGATTTCCACTTTCATGAGTTTATCGCTCGCCTCAATGGCTTCAGCGTTAACCACGCGGCCAACCCGCAAATCCACCGCCGCAAATTGTTCAATGTTACACTCCGGTGCCAGCGGTTCTTCCACGGCCGACGGCGCAATAGTTGTCGTCGGCGGTATCGCCGGGGTCGCTGCGGCTTTATTTTCTTCGAGCATGTCCTGTATTTTCCTTTCTTCAACGCGTCCGGTTAAATGTTCAAATGGGTTAATCACATGTGAGTCCATGGAATTCTGTACGTCGCGCCAGGTTTGCGGCCCGATGTTCAGGCATTTTTCCACGCCGGCGGCGATGTCCGGGACGATGGGCTTGAGATAAATCATCAATATACGCCCACATTCCAACGCGGCGGTCAATACACCACGCGCCGCTTCTTCATCGGTTTTCACCAATGACCATGGAGCCTGTTCCTCAATATATTTATTAGCCTTGTCCGCCAAAGCGCAAATCCGCCGGGTTACCGCCGCAAAATTCCGCTGGTCATAATCCGCCGCAATCTGGGACTCGGCGGCTCGGAATTCATTCAGCAGCGGCAGCGCGTCCATGGTGACAATGCCGGTGCGGCCACCCAGCAATCGGGTTAGCATCGGCGCTGCTCGACTGATGAGGTTGGCCAGTTTCCCGACCAATTCGCTGTTGACGCGATTGCAGAAATCCTCAAAACTCAAATCAATATCCGCCGGCGACGCGGAAAGCCGGGTGGCAAAATAATAGCGCAACCATTGGGCATCAAGGTGTCTGGCGTATTGGGCGGCATTAATAAAAGTTCCACGGCTCTTGGACATTTTTTCGCCATTGATGGTCAAATGTCCATGCACGCATAACTTTGCCGGTGGTTTAAGCCCGGCACCGATCAGCATGGCGGGCCAGAATAATGCGTGAAAGTAGATAATATCCTTGCCAATAAAGTGATACACTTCCAGGTCATCGAGCTTCCAGTATTCCTCGGCATCGGACGCGGAACCGGCCATATATTTGGCCAAAGCTGCCAAATACCCTATTGGGGCATCAAGCCAGTTATAAAAAAATTTATTTGGTTCGCCGGGAATGGGAAAGCCGAAGAATGGCGCGTCGCGGGAAATATCCCAATCCTTTAATTCCTTGCCAAACCATTCCTCCAGTTTATTGGCGACGGCGGAATCCACCAATCCGCCGCGGAGCAGATCGGCAAGTTGCCGGCGGAAATCTTCCAGTCGTAAAAAAAAGCGGCGGCTGGAACGGCGTTCCGGAACAGCGCCGCTGACGGCACTTTTGGGATTAATTAGGTCCGTCGGGTTGTAATGCTTGCCGCACACTTCGCAGGAATCGCCATATTGATCCGGCGATTTGCAGTTGGGGCATTGCCCGCGGATAAACCGATCGGGCAGAAAAATATTCTCCACCGGATCGAAAAATTGCTCAACATCCCGGTGGACAATATGCCCGCCGGCTTTCAGCCGTTCGTAAAACAAATAACAGAGTTCTTCATTCTCCCGCGAGTGCGTGGAGTAATAGCAGTCGAATTTGATGCCAAATCGGGAAAAGTCGTCCCGGTGTTCCTGATTCATCCGGGCAATAAATTGTTCCGGTGCCAGACCCTCGCTGCGGGCACGCAGCATAATCGGTGTTCCGTGGGCATCATCACCGCAGAGGTACACCACACGATTTCCCATGAGCCGCTGAAAACGCACCCAAATGTCCGTCTGGATGTATTCCACGAGATGTCCGATATGAATGGCCCCATTGGCATACGGTAGCGCCGATGTGACCAGTATATTTCGTTTTGCCGCCATTTACTTCTCCAACGCGGATACAAAGATCAGTATTCTACCGACTTTTATGGGAATGCTCGACCTCCGGCCTGAACGCCAGCCCCGCACGGAATTGTAAGCCGCCTTGCGTATCACTTCAGGCCGTGCCCATCGAACTGATTTCGCTCCGAACGCTCTATTATCAGGCTATTGGTTTATAGGCGGTTACGCGCCGTCCGATACTTAAAAAATCGCAGGATTTATTTGGAGAATCTGGAAATTGGAGCTATGATACCAACACGTTCAGTTCACAAGATGGAGAGAGATCATGGTAAGTTATAATGAATCGGGCGGCGTTGGTGCCGCAGTGAAAGAATGCTGTAAGTGCGGAATGGATGTCACCGGGCGATTACGCACCAAGGATTCTTGTGGTAATTATTATTGTGCCCCCTGTTTCTGTATGACAAAGGAACAGGAATTAAAGAATTTGCTTGCCGCCCAAATGCCGGAACCGGATATGTGGCTGAAAATTCCCCGTGAGCCATACCCGGTTTATACCTGAATTGGGAATTATTGCCAAAACCGCGATAACCGTGAGTTGTCGTGGTTCGAGCGGACATTGGCGTGACGCAGCGCAAATCGGCGCAAACGAGTTGGCTGCGGCGGCGGAATCAGTTCAGCGCCCGGTGCCAATTACTGGCTTCCGCCAATGTGTCCCTGAATCGCCAGCGCTACAAGTGTCATGGATGCCACGATAAGATACACAGCGCTTGCGGGCCGAGACTTGGCATATATCCGCCACCGCCATATTGCCAGGCTGATAATGATAATGGCCAGGGAATTTCCCAGCCAGAAGTGAATGGCCATGGATCGGTCATCATCATTGCTGCCCCAATAAAGCCATCCGAAGAAGACAACCAGTGGTACAAACAATGCCGCCACAACCATGTTCCACGCGGCCACGACGCGAAATGATTCGCGTTTGAACACGCGGCTTCCGAAGTCGAACGCCAGCGATACCGGTACGCCGGCGGCCACAAAATTCACCAGCACTGGATGCAGATACAGAACCCGGCAATCAATATTGGTCAGCCATGGGAAAACATTTTGTAATCCTTCCGCCAGTCGCACCGAATATGCCACCGCAATCGGTGAAGTTGTTGCCACTACCATCATGCGCCTCCGAAAAAGCCGCGGTTTTTACCTCCAAGCCCGCATCATAGCGTAAAGTCACCGGTTGCTGCCAGTGCGCGGAAATCATAGAATCCAAACGTGTTAAACGGAGTATCCCTTAATGAAATCTACCGTCGAGCAAATCAGGCAACGATTTGATAATGATGTTGAACGTTTCAGCAATCTTGAAACCGGTCAATCCGCCACCATGGACGCTCCGCTGTGCCTGGATTTGGTTACCGGAGCCGCCGCGGCTGTCACGCCTCAAGCCCGGTCTCTATTGGATATCGGCTGCGGTGCCGGCAACTACACGCTGAAAATGCTGCAAAAAATTCCTCATCTCAACTGCACGCTCATGGATTTAAGCCAACCCATGCTGGCGCGGGCCCATCAGCGTGTCAGCGTGGCAACCAGCGGCGAAGTGAAAACAGTGCAGACGGATGTGCGGAACGCTGAATTTCCCGCGGAAAGTTTTGATATTGTTCTGGCCGCCGCCGTGCTGCATCATCTGCGCACCGATGAGCAATGGCGGCTGGTGTTTTCATCGGTGCTGCGTTGGCTTCGGCCGGGTGGATCGTTCTGGATATTTGACATGGTGGAATATTCTTCGCCGGCCGTGCGGCAGGTCATCTGGGCGCGCTATAGCGAATACCTCTGTCAACTTAAGGGCGGCGGTGAGGCCGGGGAAAAATATCGTGATTCGGTATTTACCTACATTGAAGCCGAGGACACGCCCAAGCCACTTCTCTGGCAGATTAACCTGCTGTCCGAGGTTGGATTTGTCTCTCCCGAAATTCTGCATAAAAATGGGCCATTTGCCGCATTTGGTGCTGGCAAAAGTGTGTAGCAATCCTGCGGCGGCAGATTGCAGGCGTGTACGGTTACAAAACGCTGATGCGACGCTTCGTCATGGGATGCTTGTTGGGCGTGGATCCCAA
>JAJYZY010000020.1:6910-24762 GCA_021799715.1 Planctomycetota bacterium
CAGCAGTGCATGAATCCGGATTGTGCCGCCACCTATGATGTAGGGCAGACGCTGACTGCTTGCAGCGCATGCGGCGAACTACTGGATATAAATTATCATTGGAATCAGGCGGCGGTTCCGAAAACCCTGCGGGAGTTTCAGTCGCGCTGGCAAAATCGGCGGTTCCCGTTGGATTATTCCGGAGTCTGGCGGTTTCGTGATCTGCTGCCCTTTGCATCGGATGCCATGGTGTGCACCGTTGGCGAAGGGCAGACATTTCTGCAAAACGCGGTCTGTCTGGGGCGGCACTTGGGAATGTGGCCGGGGCAGTTGTGGCTGCAATATGAAGGCATGAACCCCTCGGGAAGTTTCAAAGATAACGGCATGACGGCGGCGTTTACCCACGCCCGCATTGTTGGTGCCCAACGTGTTGCCTGCGCCAGTACCGGCAATACATCCGCCTCGCTGGCACTGTTTGCGGCGATGAACGGTTTTCAGGGAATTGTGTTTATCGGATCGGGAAAAATCGCGTTCGGCAAGCTCTCCCAAGCACTGGATTATGGTGCCCGCACCTTGCAAATAGAAGGTGATTTCGACACCTGTCTGGCCCGCGTGCGCGAAGTCAGTGGTCAACTGGGGCTTTATCTGATGAACAGCGTAAACCCCTTCCGCCTGGAGGGGCAGAAAACAATTATGTACCGCATCCTGGAAGCCTTGAACTGGGAATCCCCGGATTGGATTGTGGTTCCGGGTGGTAATCTGGGCAATTGCTCCGCATTCGGAAAAGCTTTTTTTGAATTGCGGGAATTGGGCTTGCTCAAACGCATTCCGCGACTGGCTGTTATCAATGCCGCCGGTGCCAACACCCTGCATGAACTTGTCGCCGGGGGATTGGCTTGGAACGGCGGGCGCGTCAATCAGGCGGTTATTGCGGAATACTATAAACGCATGGAGCGGGAGGGAATTCACGCCCATACGGTGGCCTCCGCGATTGAAATCGGCCATCCGGTCAATCTCAAAAAAGCCCTGCGGGCCTTGCACATCATGAATGGGGTTGTAGCGCAAGTCACCGATGAAGAAATTCTGGAAGCCAAAGCCATGATTGGACGATTTGGCTTCGGCTGCGAACCCGCCAGCGCCGCCACCGTTGCCGGGCTGCGGCAGTTGCTGTCCCGCAATATTATTTCCCGTCATGAACGTGTTGCCTGCGTGCTGACCGGTCACGGCCTGAAAGATCCTGATGCCACGGTTTATTATCACACCGGCGTGAATACCAAACAGGCCCGTCAGCCCGAAGCGCAGGCAACCTGGGGACACATGAGCAATAAACCCATAAAAGTGGCCGATGATCTCGAAGCCATTGTCCATGCCCTGGGACTGGATAAAAATACGCTCAGTAACAGCCGCAGTATTGGCTATGTACCAACCGCGGTGGAGTTGCCGTTTGTTGAGTATTGATCCGCCGCGTACGTCGACTTCCCGCCAATTTAAAAAAGCGAGTTGGTGCGCGCAAGCATCGCGTTCGCATGGCACTCCCCGTGCCACCGGGGCGTTTGCCGCAACGTGTGAACCACTGTATTTTGCCGCTTTCCACGGCGAATCACAATTGCGGCGCGCACCGATCAAACCGGTTAATGTGCCACGGTTTCCAGAGGACTGGCGGGTTGGCCACCGTCTTTTGGCCATCCGACTTTGACTCGAATATCTTCCGGTCGGCCATTGGAAAGGCGGAAACTGCCTGTAATTGTTGTGCCATCGGGCATCGTGCAGATCAGCTGCGGCAGACGCGACGCCGAATCAATCGACCAGGTACCCACTCGGGAAGCCTCGTGCAGCGCGTGATGCAGCAAACTTGGCGGGAGCCAGAGGCGATTTGGAAAATGATAAACTTTCAGCGTTCCATCCCCGGCTGCGGCAAGAAAATGCCTGGCGGAATAAAATCGCTGCTTGAGCGAGACCGCGCGGGCCAGAAAATTGGTCAGGGATTGCGTTTGTACGCGGGCATAGAGTTCCGCGGTAGCATTTGGGGGCAGGTTCATCCAGTATTTAACGTACAACCGCTGAAACGCCAAATCATCATCTCCAAACACCCGATCCCATGCCGTTTCAGCATCAAAGCCGTGGCGGTAGAGCCGGAGATATTGCGTAAACGGTACGCCGTATCGCCCATGATCGGCATACGCAAGGAAGTAGATCATCGACCAGGCTTCATCATAATTTGTTCCCATGAGCACATCATTCCATTGGCTGTACCGCATTTCGCGCATGGCGTGAATGGTTTTGAATTTGTTGTGTTTGATTTCATATTTAATCCGCGCTTCCCGGTAGGGCGGTATCCAACCGGTGACAAAGCTTGAGCCGGTAAACAGCCCTTCGCCGAAAAATTCCGCGGTTCCCTCATTAGCCCAGGGCGGAAGAAACCGATGGAGAAATGCGAACGTGAACTGGTGAAATCCTTCATGTTGAATGATGTGCCATATCTGATGATTCAACCGGCCTTCGCCGATCGCCATCAGCCATTGCCCGGTATAGTTGTATTCAAATACTCCGGCGCTGCCCGGCATTCCACCATCGGCATAATACTCGTGGGAATTTTTGAAAATATAAAAGGGCAACTTTTGGGTAACCGCTCCCCCGAAAATCGCATGCAGCCGTTGCTGATAAGCCTCTGCCACAAAGTTCATCCGCAGCCAGATTTGCCGCAGCTTTTTCAGGTTGACATCCGTGTGGAATGTGTAGAATCCCGGAGCGTTATAGACTTTCAGGTGCGTCGATCCGATGTTGTTTTTCGGGTAGCTTTCGGCAATTGGACCGGCCGATAGAATGCTGACAGCGGCAATGCCTCCCGCAATCCAACTGTAAAGACGCAGTTTTACCATTCGCCGCCCCTGTCACGCACCATCCGCCGCCAGCGCATTGAGTTTGGTTTCCAGAATTTCGCCCACGAGTTTCGGGTCGGCTTTGCCCTGGCTGGCTTTCATGACCGCGCCGCGCAAAAAGCCCAGCGATGCCTGCTTTTTCTTCGGGTTATTTTTATAATCGCTGACCGCCTGCGGATTGGCCGCAATGGCCTGCAATACCCAGACTTCTGTCTGATTTTGATCCCGTATCTGCACAAGTCCAAGCTCGCGCGCCGCTTCCGCCGGGTCGGCATTCAGATGTTGGACCAGATATTCAAATACCAGAACCGCCGATGTCGCGCTGATGCCGCCGGATTCGATCAACTGCGCCAACTTCGCATATTGTTCCGCGGTTACCGGAAGATCACTTATCAAAATCGTCGCGGCCTGCGCGGAAGTGGCTTCGTTGGCGATTTTGGCCGCGGGGCCTAAAAATAGATTTGTCAGGCGACGCGCCGGCGCGCCCAGAGAGATCGCACGGTCGAATAAATCCGCAACCGCGCGCTCTTCGGTCAATGAAAAGGCCTCCTTCGCGGACATGCCGAACGCTTCCTGATATCTCTTCCGCCGGGCAATGGGCATTTCCACCACGCCGGTGCGGATATCATTTACCCAGGCAGTATCCACATGCAGCGGCACCAGGTCCGGATCGGGAAAATAGCGATAATCATGGGCTTCTTCTTTTTCCCGCTGCAACAATGTCATGGCTTTATCATCATCCCATCCGCGGGTTGATTTTCCCTGGCTTGGCGCAACGTCCGGATTGGCCAGAAATTCCGCCAATTGCCGCTGAATTTCATACGCGCACGCCCGCTCAACGGACCGGAAGCTGTTGAGGTTCTTTACTTCGGTAATGGCCGTTTTAACGGTTTTGCCATTGTGGTATATATGTAAATTAATATTCGGTTCAAAGCGCATGTGGCCCTGCTGCATGATGCCGTGCGATACACCCAGATAACGGCATATCCTGCGCAGCTCCTCGCCGAACAGCCGCGCTTCCTCCGGGCTGCTCAAGTCCGGTTCCGTGACTATTTCCAGCAACGGCGTTCCAGCGCGATTCAAATCCACCAGGGATTCCGTCATGCCCGCCTCGTGCATCAATTTGCCCGCATCTTCTTCCAGATGCGCCCGGCGGATGCGCACCAATTTGGTGCTGCCGTCTGGTAATGGCAATTCGATGCTGCCAGGGCCGCAGAGGGGCTGATCGTATTGGCTGATCTGATAGTTTTTAGGCAGATCGGGGTAATAGTAACTCTTCCGGTCCCACTTCGTATGCGACGCAATCCGGCAGTTCAGGGCCAAGCCCACCATCATCGCCATTTCCACCGCCCGTTTGTTAATTACCGGTAATACGCCGGGCAGGCCCAGAATCACCGGGTCCACCTGCGAATTCGGCTCGCCGCCAAAACCATTGGCGGCCCCGGTGAACATTTTGGATTTTGTCGCCAATTGCACATGGATTTCCATGCCAATAAGCACCTTGTATTGCGGTTCAGCAGCGGTAGTGGACATCTCATGCTTCCTTGTTTCTTGTCGCCCAATATCGTTTGCGACGCATTTTGCAGCTCCGGGAAAACGCCAACATTGCGCCGATCACGCCTGTGGCAATTTCGGCTTGCGTGTGTGCCAATCGTGATTTTTTTCGTACATCCGCGCCAGGCGCAACATGCGCTGTTCGCTGAAGGTCGGGCCTAATATCTGCAGGCCAATCGGCATGCCCGCCTGGGAAAATCCGCAGGGAATATTCATTCCCGGAATGCCGGCAATGTTACACGTTACCGTGAAAACATCGCACAGATACATCTGCAACGGATCGCCGCTTTTGGATCCAAGTTTAAACGCTACGGTGGGGGAGGTGGGGCAGGCGATGAAATCGCATTTCTCAAACGCCCGGTCAAAGTCCTGCTTGATCAATTGCCGCACCCGCAAGGCCCGCAGATAGTACGCGTCATAATATCCCGATGATAAGGCGTAGGTTCCCAGCATGATGCGTCGCTGCACTTCCGGACCAAAGCCTTCGGCCCGGCTTGCCGCATACAAATCAAATAAATTCTCCGGCTTGGCGGTGCGGTGGCCGTAGTGCACGCCGTCGTAGCGGGAAAGGTTGCTTGACGCTTCGGCCGGCGCAATAACGTAGTACGCGGCGATACCATATTTTGTGTGCGGCAGATTTACCGGTACCACCGCGGCCCCCTGGCTGCGATAAAACTCTACCGCTTTGGCCACGGCACTGCTGACTTCCGGTTCAATGCCCGCGCCGCTGAATTCAGCGGGCAGACCGATGCGCACTCCTTGCAGCGGCTTATCCAAGTCCGAAAGATAATCCGGCACCGGTTCCGGCCAGCTTGTGCTGTCCAACGGATCGTGGCCGGCGATCACTTGAAGCAACAGTGCGGCATCCGCCACCGTTCGGGTCATCGGGCCGATCTGATCCAGCGAACTGGCAAACGCCACAAGACCATAACGCGATACCAGGCCATAGGTTGGCTTTAAACCGACAATTCCACACAGGGACGCGGGCTGGCGGATTGATCCACCGGTATCCGATCCCAGTGATGCGGCACACAGCCGCGCGGCGGTGGCTGCGGCTGAGCCGCCGGACGATCCGCCGGGAACGCAACTGATATCCCACGGATTGCGCGTCGGGCCGAAGGCGGAATTTTCAGTTGAACTGCCCATGGCAAATTCATCAAGGTTGGTTTTACCCAGAATAACCGCGCCGGCCTTTTCGAGCTTGTTGATCACCGTGGCATCATACGGACTGTGAAAATTCTGCAGCATTTTCGATGAACATGTCGTGGTGCCGAAAGTGGTGCACAAATTATCCTTGATGGCAATGGGTACCCCGGCCAGGAGTCCCATTGGTTTATTGTCGGCTTTAGCCTGATCAATGCTCCGCGCTTTCTGCATCGCCCGATCGGCAAAGACCGCGTTAAAAGCGTGAAGGTGTTGATCGCCTTGCGCAATGGCTGATAGCGTTGCCTCCGCGGCGGCTGCGGCCGTTAGTTCGCCGGACGCAATTTTGTTCCGAACTTCCAGTGCGCTTAGCTCATTGATCATTAAAAACATCCCAGTACAGCGGGATTTGTCAATCCCTGATAATATTCCCGTGGCGCATCATCTATGACCAGCCGGCCGCATTGGCGGGCCATCGGACTTCATTCTCCAGCGGTGTCCGGCGTCCAATGGATGGAACTTAAAATTTTCAACGCCATTTTGCGAATCTGATTATTGGGTGCAATCGCCAATGCGTCGAGTTTGTCGCCGCCACCGAGGTGGGAAACAATCAACTCCGCAAACGGATTACCGGAATTTGTATAGCCGCTCCATTCATGGGCCGCCAGCCCATTGAGGATAAATGTGCGTTCGGAATCGACATTGAATTTAAGGCTGTTGCCGCAATTCCGGGCTACGTCCGCCGCTACAGTTAACACGCAGAATGGCTTTTGATTCGGAGTTGGTCGGCCATTGTAAAGCAGATATTGCCGGTATGTATCCGTGGATTTTTTGAAGCTGGTTACCGAATACGGAACCGTGAAGCTGTATGTGCCGGTAACGGCCGCCGGTTCAAGTTGTCCGGGCATAACCGATCCGGAAGAAATTCCGGATTCCTCCGCCGGCGGCGGAAGTTCGTGCACGGAAATAACATGAGTTGTTAAGCTGGCCCGATAGCTGTTTTGCGGGTATGCCAGAGGATTGTAGCCCGCGCATCCCGCCATTAAAAGCATCCCCAGAGCCGCTGAAAGAGCTACTGTATGACGAATAACATTCATATACACAACCCCATTGTTGTCCATTTATCTTACGACATAAGCGGTTGCCTTCAAGCCGGCTAACGCCGATGTCGCATTGTTGGCATCCAACTCATGACCGGCCGGAAAGCCGCCGGTAAACCATGCGACATTGTCAGCCGCCACCCATGCCGGTGTCCAAAACCTTGGGCACCGTGAAAAATGCCCCCGCTTTTCCCGGTGCGTTTGCCAGTACTTGTTCAACCGTCAGCGATTCACGCACCACATCTTCCCGCAAAACCGAATGCAGGGGCAGTGGATGGGCCATTGGTTCCAAACCTTCCACATTCGCTTCCTGCAATTGCGCTACATACTCCAGAATAGAAGAGATCTGCTTGCTGAGCCGAGGCACATCGCTGGTGGAAAGTTTTAAACGCGCCAGTTGCGCGACGTGGCGAACTTGGGTTTCATTAAGCGTATCAGCCATAGTTGCACCATCCAAAACAAATACGAGGCCCTCTACAGGCCTCGTATTATACGGATAATATTCGTTTTATGGGGCTTTTCAACCGAAGTTGTCACCAGTCGGTAAACGGAAAACAGCCTCCGGCGGAAAAATACTTCAGGCCGCCGCGGTCGCGGCCGGTTTGCGATACACAAACCGGCGTGCCACGCGCTTGGCAACCAGGCCGCTTTTCAGAGCCTTGGCCGACGCCCACACCCTGGTCGGTTTGCCGTCAATTATTACCCGGACTTTTTGCAGATTCGGCTTGAATTTACGGGCTGATCGGCCCGTAATCTTGATGCCGACGCCGCCTAGATATTTAGCCTTACCGCGGTAGGTGCACTGCCGACCAATTCGTGTCTTACGACCAGTATAATGACAAATATGAGGCATCGTTTAACTCCAATTCAGGTTCATTCCAGATCCGTTAGTATATAAAACCCGCATAAAATTTCAAGTTACGCAAAAACATGATTCAAAGCCGCCGCTGGCCGCGCGGCCGGTTGGCATCGTGCGGGCAATGGCCCTGACCTGTAATATGAAAGAATCCATCCGTGCGGCACAAGCTTCCGATCGTATTGCAGTCCGGTTAATGATAATCCCTGCCGGTTTTTCAACGCCCTGTGTGGCAATATCAGTTGACCATGCGAATGGTCATGGGATAGCGGTATAGCTGGCCCTGACTGGCTTTTACTGTGGCGATGATGCTGGCCACAAACATGAAAATCACCAGTGCGGTCACCAGGACAAAGCCAATTAATATCAAACACAACAGCCCGGAAACAAGAAAGTAAATGAACAAAGTGATATGAAAGTTTAACGCCTCCCGCGCGTTGGCTCGGACGAATTCATCGGCAGCGGCGAACATCAGCACCAGCGGCAAAATGATAAATCCCAGTCCCACAAGTGCACCAATATGCGGCAATGCCGCCAACAACAGGTTGTTGTTGGTCATCGGCCCGGGACCGGGTATCGGCGCAGCGTATGTGGGGGCAACGGTTGCACTGAGGTGCGCATAACACTGGCTGCATACACGATGCTCCTGCCATGCGTGCACCGTTTCCAACGCGCCAATGCTCCGACCACAGTTTTCGCACGTGATTGACTCAACGCCCATAAAAATTCTCCACGAACCGGAGATGATTTTACCACGAGGTGGTCGATAAGGCAGCGCCTTGCTTCAAGCTGAAAAGTGAAAGCCGCAGGTTTTCCGCGATTGCGGAAGCAAGTGATTATATTGTCCGCATGGGATATTTTTTGCGCTTAAGCCTAAGTTTCCGACTGGCTTTTGGGAATGTTGTTCCCTTTGTCCCCTGCCAGTGCCCGAATCTCCTCGGTACTGAGCACCTTCAGTTCATCCGCTGCGGATGGCACCATATCGCGGCCTGATTCGCCGGTGGACACTTTGGATTTGGCTTGCCGCCTGGCGGCTTGTTTTCGAGCGCTGCCCCGCAAAGTATCTTGAAATTGCCGTCGGGCAATCAGCAGGTGATGATAACTCTGGGCAAAGCGGTGCGCCTCATCGCGGGCAAATTGCAGAAGTTTTAATGCCGCACTGGTGCGCGAAAGCTTGAAAGGCATGGTGCGGCCCTGCATGTAAATTTCTTCCTCGCGCTTGGCCAGACTGATGACCATCGGCGGTTTGACATCCATTTGCGCAAACGCCCCCTGCGCGGCATGAAGTTGCCCCAGTCCGCCGTCAATGAGGATGACATCGGGATAGAGTTCATTCCCATGGCCCGCCTCCCGATACCGCCGGGAAACCACTTCCGCAATACACCGGAAATCATCAATGCCCGTCACGGTTTTAATTTTGAATCGCTTGTAGCCATCCTTAAATGGTCGGCCATCCATAAAACACACCAGCGATCCGACGGTTGCCTCACCCTGAAAATGGGCGATGTCAATGGCCTCCATGGATCGCACCGGCTCTTCGAGTTCCAGTACCTCCTGTAACTGCCGCACACCGGCCTGATGATCCTGAAAAAATAATTCCGGCTGCATCACCTTCGCACCCTTGCCGCGATGCGCCAGCGATTTTAAGGCCTTGATCTGATCCCGCAGTTGCGCTGCGGTTTCAAATTCCAGCGCCGCCGAGGCCGCCTCCATTTCCGCGGTCATTTGTTTCAGGGCATCACCGCGGTTGGAGTCCAGGAATTTTTTGAATCGCTCAATATCATCCGCATATTGTTCACGGCTTATTTTGTCCGCGCACGGCGCTGTGCACTGCTTAATGGAATACAACAGGCATGGACGAAAGTGCCGGCGCTTATTATCTTCAGCATAAATTTCCAGGTGGCAGGTGCGGAACTTAAACGCCCGCTGCATGTAAATGACCGCCTGTTTAAGCGCATAACCGCTGGTAAAAGGGCCATAAAGTTTCGTGCCGCTGGTTTGCGGCTTGCGCGTAACATATACGCCCGGAAAATCTTCGCGCGTGGTGATTTCCAGATATGGATAGCTTTTACCGTCGGAAAGCCGGGCATTGAAACGCGGGTGCAGATCTTTAATCAAGCGGCTTTCAATCAGCAGGGCTTCCACTTCCGAATCGCAGACCAGCGTGTCAAAATCGACCACATAATCCAAAAGCCGCTGTTTCACCGGCCCCAGATCGGTGCTGGCCAGAAAATAGCTGCTTACCCGATCACGCAGTGATCTGGACTTACCCACATAGATCACCACATCGCGCGTATCTTTCAGCAGGTAGACACCGGGAATCTGTTCCAGGGACCGGGCCTTGGTGTGCAGGCGATCCAATCGCTGTTGCGTTGGCTCCGCGGGCAGGGGGAGCGTCACTTCGCCGGTCGGCACCTCCTGAACAATCTGTTCCTCAAAGTCCGATTCCGGCTGCGGCAATTCTGAATCGTGGTTATCGGAAATTGGTTCCATACTTTGCTATTATATGTTCAACACATTGCGTGTGTCATAAATTTTGTTGCGAAAGGATCAGAATGATGAGTTCAACGCCGCCGGGAAGTCCTGATGATCAGATTGTCTACAAGGGCACACGAGTGGATATGGCCCTGCGAACCGTTGCCACGGCTTCCGGCAAGCACCTGGTGCGCGAAGTAGTGCTGCATCCGGGCGCGGTGATTATTCTGCCGGTGCTGAAAGACGGCCGAATTGTCATGATCCGCAATCTGCGGCACACTGTGGGCCAATGGCTTTGGGAATTGCCGGCCGGTACGCTGGAGCCTCCCGAACCGCCGGAAATTTGTGCGGGCCGGGAACTCATCGAGGAAACCGGTTATCAAGCCGGGGATATTCAACCGTTTGGCTGGTTTTATACTTCGCCGGGAATTCTGACGGAGAAAATGTACGCCTTTATTGCCGCCGGTTTAACCCCCGGCCCCCAGGCTCTGGAGGAAAATGAAACCATCACGGTTGAAGCCCTCACGCCGGACCGGATTATGCAAATGATTGAGTCCAATGAAGTGGTGGACGGAAAAACCATTGCCGTTCTGCTAAAATATCTTTTAAGGAACCGTTCCGGCGCGTAAGGGCCGGCAATTGTGATGATGAAAGTGTGCGGCATTTATGAGTTGGCGTGATCGTGATTATAACCGTGGATTCGGCGGTGGCTGGGGCGGAGGCGGCGTGTTGTCGCTGCTGACCTGGTCGCTGCCGTTGGGAACTTTTTTTGGCATTCGCATGCAGGCCAGCTTCTGGCTGCTGCTGTTGGTGGCATTTGAACTGCTTTATGCGTTGCACACCGGGTCGCTGGCGCTGGCGATTCTGGCGATATTGGGTGTTTTGGCGGCGCTGTTGATTCATGAATTTGGTCATCGCCTGACGGCACAACTTGTGGGCGGGCGGCATGATGATTTCCTGATGTGGCCCGCGGGAAATATGATCCCGCCCATGCACCCGCCCGCCGCGTGGCCCATGTTCGCTGCCCAGGTTGGCGGCATTGCGGCCAATGCGATCACAGCCATGTTTATCGGTACAATTGTCGCACTGAATTGGCACGCTACGCCGCAGTTTCTCGTGGCGATATTGGGCCAATTGCAGCCCGATTTTATGGCCATGTCCCTGACCCCGAATTATCTGGCCTCCGCGCTGTATATGTTCTGCATGGCCAATATTTTTCTCGTGGCCGTTAATCTTCTTCCGTTTTACTGGTTTGACGGGGCGTATCTGCTGCAGGCCATTCTCTGGCCGATTACCGGGGCATACAAGTCCGTCAATATCACCTGCATAACCGGCATGGTGGTCGCGGTGCCGCTGTTTGTCCTGGCCGCGTACTCCATGAGTTTTGTCGGCATGCTGGTCTGCGGCATGATGTTTTTTGATTCGCTGCAACGTCGCCGGGCGCTGCAGGTGGATGGTCCGGGCATCATTGACCAGCTCATTTCCTCCAGTGCCAATATCAGCGATTTGCCCGCCCCCAAGCGCAAGCGTTTGCTGCAACGCTGGCTGCATTGGATTGGTCGGCGTGATCATCGCGCCATGAAAGAACAGCAGATGGTGGATAAAATTCTCAAAAAAGTCAGCGAAAAGGGGATGCACAGCTTAACGCGCCGGGAAAAACGCATCCTTCACCGCGCTACCGAACGCCAACGCGAGGCGGATTTAATCTCGCAGCGCTGACATTGCCTGCAACCGCTTTGTGCGGTGAGTTGGATTCCGAAGAGATAAAGCGCTTTATTGTTTATCAGGAAGTATGAATTTCAAGCCATGTGTGATCAAGCTGCGGATTTTGACGTTATTGTTGTCGGTGGAGGACACGCCGGCGCGGAAGCCGCCTGGGCCGCATCCCGCCTGCTCGGCGGGCGCGGCACGGTAGCCATGATTACAATGGACCCCGACGCCATTGGCCGCATGAGTTGTAATCCCGCCATTGGCGGTTTGGCTAAAGGGCAGATGGTGCGGGAAATCGATGCTTTGGGCGGCCTGATGGCGCACGCCATAGATGCCACGGGCATTCAGTTTCGCCTGCTTAACCGTTCCAAAGGCCCGGCCGTGCAATCACCGCGCGCCCAGGCGGACAAATACCGCTATGCCCAGGCGGTTCAGCGCCTGCTGATTGAAAACTGTCCCAACCTCACGATCATCGCGGATATCGCGGAGGATGTTCTTGTTGATCCCGCCGATAAACAAACCGCGGCGACATGGCGCGTGAAAGGCCTTGCCCTGAAATCCGGACGCCGATTAACTTGCCGCTGTGCCATTCTCACCACCGGTACGTTTTTGCGCGGCTTGATGCACACCGGCGAGACGAAAACCGAAGGCGGGCGGGTGGGCGAACAATCCGCGGTTGGCCTGTCCGGCGCGCTGCTGAAACTCGGCTTTGAATTGCAGCGCTTGAAAACCGGCACCCCGCCGCGCGTGGCCCGGGAAACCGTCGATTTCTCCGCGCTTGAACCGCAGCATGGTGATGTTCCGCCCATCCCATTCAGTGATTTATCCGGTACCGCCGCAGCACCTCTGGGATCGCAATTTCCCGGTCTGCCGCAGGTTCCCTGTTACATCACCTACACCAATGCCGCCATTCACGACCTGATTCGCGCGAATTTGCATCGGGCACCGATGTACAGCGGGCAGATTATCAGCCGCGGTCCGCGCTATTGCCCCAGTATTGAAGACAAAGTCGTGCGCTTTGCGGACAAAACCCAGCACCAGATTTTTCTGGAACCGGAAGGTCTGGATACCAATGAAATTTACTGTAACGGCATATCCACATCTTTACCCGTCGATGTCCAGCAACAGATCGTGCGCCACGTTCCGGGGCTGGAAAAAGCATCGATTTTGCGGCACGGATATGCGGTTGAATATGACTTTTCCCCCACGCATCAGGTTGGGGCCACGCTGGAAACCCATCGTGCGAGCGGATTGTTTTTTGCCGGACAACTCAACGGCACCAGCGGTTATGAAGAGGCCGCCGGACAGGGGTTGATCGCGGGCGTGAACGCCGCATTAAAAATTCGCAGCGAGGAGCCGTTTATTCTCCGCCGTGATCAGGCTTATATCGGCGTGATGATTGATGACCTGATTACCAAAACACCCACCGAGCCGTATCGCATGTTCACCAGCCGCGCGGAATATCGCTTGACCTTGCGCAGTGACAATACCGATCAGCGGCTCACGCCGCTGGCCGCCAAGCTGGGTATGGCGGAGCTTCCCCGCATCCAACGCCTGGAGAACAAACTCGCGGCCATGCGAGAACTGACCGCTGAATTGAAAACCCTCCGCGTTCCTGGTGGAGGTCATGCGCTGGACTTGCTGCGCCGACCTGATCTGGAATTGTCCGCCCTGCCCGCCATGCTCGGAAATGACGGCCCGCGACTTTCGGCGCTGTTGACGGATCCGTCGCGGAAAATACTGCTGGAACAGATACAAGTCGAAAGCAGGTATGCCGGTTATATTCTCCGTGAAAAACATGCGGCCGAACGAATGGTGGAATTGGAAGATCGCGTTATTTCCTCGAATATGAATTTTAAAGCCATCGTTGAACTTCGCGCTGAAGCGCGGCAGGCAATGGAAAAATTCCGTCCGCGAACTGTGGGCCAGGCTTCCCGTCTGGAAGGCATAACCCCTGCGGATCTCATGGTGCTGACATTGCATATTTCCGGCCGCCGATAACCCGATGCCGAGCTGCCACTTGGGCCGCCGAGAGGTGCCGAAAGGAACGCCGCGATGCCTTGGCCAATGCCCGAACCGGCCCCCGGCATGGTATGGTGTAAAATCGAAAAATGGACTAGTGGACGCCAAGTGCCGCTGCGAATATACTACGTGGCTCGAATTGCTTGGGTCATGGGCGTTGGTTGTCACGAGGCCGGGCGATTATTTGAGCTTTGAGCGTTGATTTGGTTAGGAGTTTTGGCGTGGCCAAGCATAAAACACACAAGGGAATTAAGAAGCGGGTCAAAATTACCGCGACTGGAAAAGTCAAATTCCACAAGCACAACAAGGGGCATCTGCAAAGTGCCAAGTCCGGTAATCGGCGGCGTCGTCTGCGCGGCACCACCAGTCTCACCGGGCCATTTGCCGATAAGATGGTCACATTGCTTGGGCCGGCAGGACGGTAAAAATTGCCACGCCGCTGCGGAGTATGTTGCCCCGAAAGCCGCGTGATAATGTGACCGAATTTTCAAGAACAGAATAATTTGTTGAGGAATTTACCATGCCACGAGTAAGAGTCGGTGCCGCCCGTAAACAACGGCACAAACGGTTGTTGAAGCGCGCCAAAGGTTTTGTCGGTGGACGCAGTAAGCTTTATAAAACAGCGCATGAAACATTGCTGCGGGCGGGTGCCAATCGGTTCAGCGGACGCAAGGAAAAGAAGCGCGATTATCGCGCACTGTGGATTACCCGTCTGACGGCCGCCGCGCGCAGTCGGGGTTTGCGGTACAGCCAACTTATTTCCGGCCTGTCCAAGGCCAATATCCAATTGAATCGCAAGAGCTTAAGCGAAATTGCCATTGCCGATCCCGCGGCGTTTGATGCCATTGTGGCCAAGGTGCGGGACGCATTGGGACTCAAAGCAGCCTGATGGTTCGCGCAAATCTGATTCTGCCCGCGTTTACGCCGCGGCTGTGTCGGCAGGGGATGCAACGGAACCTTCCCGGCTGAGCATGTAAAGCCCCCGAGCGAAGCGGATCGAATCGAGTCCGACTGTTCCGCGCTGACTCGGTTCATATTCCGGTATTGAGCGGTCGTGAGCGTGTTGGGTCCGGAAGTTTGGCTGAAATTTGACCATGGCCATTGGAGACGAATTTCACCGGCCTTTTCTTCCGATGGAATTGACGGACGTATTGACACGCGGGCGGATGATGCCACGCACGGTTGATCAGGCAATGGGCGCAAGCTTTTTTCACGGGGGTGATTCAACGTGAATCTTGATGAATTACTGGCCCAGGCACAACAGGAACTCACAGCATTGACCACAGCCGAGCAGGTTGAGGCTTTCCGTATTAAATATCTGGGAACAAAAGGCCTGTTAAAGCAGGCCGGCGATCAACTCAAATCCCTGCCCAATGATCAGAAACGTAATTACGGTTCCAAGCTCAACTCTGTTAAACAGGCGGTGCAGAGCGGCTATGATCAGGCCAAGGCCGGACTCGGTGAGAATCGCGGCACCGGCGACGTGCTGATTGATATTACTGAACCGGGACGCATCGCATTTGATAATTATCATCCCGGATCGCTGCATATCATCCATCAAACCATTGATGCACTGACGGATTTATTCGGTCGCATGGGCTTTTCGGTGGCGCAAGGCCCGGAACTTGAAGATGAGTTCCATAATTTTGAGGCGCTGAATGTGCCTCCGCAGCACCCCGCCCGCGATCCGCTGGATAATTTTTATCTGCAGCGGCCCGCTGGTGCGGCACCATTTATGCTGCGTTCGCAAACCAGTTCCGTTCAGATACGCGTGCTTGAATCGCGCAAGCCGCCGGTGCGGATTATTGCGCCGGGCAGGGTTTATCGTCCGGATACGGTGGACGCCACGCATAGCTTCATGTTTCATCAGATTGAAGGCCTGGTGGTGGATGAACATATCACCATGGTGGATCTGAAAACGTGTATAGATCAATTTGCCAAAGCCTTCTTCGGCACCGATGTCCAAACCCGCTTCCGTCCGAGCTTTTTTCCGTTTACCGAGCCTAGTGCGGAATTTGACGTGCGGTTTGATTATGCCGACGGTAGTTCCAAATGGGTCGAGCTCGGCGGTTGCGGCATGGTCGATCCCAATGTGCTGGAAACCGTAAAAATCGATCCCGAAAAATATACCGGCTTCGCATTTGGACTTGGCGTTGAACGTATTGCCATGCGTAAACATGGCATTGAAGATATCCGGCTGTTATTCGAAAATGATGTGCGGTTTCTCAAGCAATTCTGATTGTGCGGCGTTGTAAAGCATCTTATTGCGGCCCCCGCAGCGCGGGAGTATCAGCCCGTCCGCGGTGCCCGTAAATGTTACGCATCTTGGTGCAAAGTTATTGGAAAATCGATAATGTGGCCATTGGTTAACGCACCGTCTCCGTCGACTTGCGAATTCCCCGGACTTCCATTGCCGGCTGGCAAAGGGCACAGCTTTCGCGATTGAGCGCCGCTTTTATCCCGTGGTAACCACCGCATTGCGGCGGCTTTGTGCGGCATTCATTTCTTCCGCGGTGGGGCTTTTGCCGGTTTGAATCATCTTCACAAAGCAGTCGAACAGATACGTTGCATCATGCGGACCGGGACTGGCTTCGGGATGGTATTGCACGGCAAATACCGGCTCGGAGGTCATGCGGAATCCCTCCAGGGTTTGATCGTTGAGATTCATGTGCGTTGGTTCGCCGCCGCGTTGACGCAGCGAATCCACATCCACGGCAAAGCCATGATTCTGCGAGGTTATTTCCACCTTCCCCGTGCCGGTGTTTTGCACCGGTTGATTTCCGCCGCGATGGCCGAATTTTAATTTATAGGTTTTGGCTCCCAGGGCCAGGCCCAGAAGCTGGTGGCCGAGGCAAATGCCGAATATCGGCTTTTTCCCGATGAGCTGTTTTAATGTTTTCTGCGCGTACGCAATGGGTTCCGGATCACCGGGGCCATTGCTGACAAATACGCCATCCGGCTTATGCGCGAGAATTTCTTCCGCGGTGGTGTTGGCGGGGACAACCGTTACATGGCAGCCGCTTTGCGCCAGATTGCGGAGAATATTGCGTTTGGCGCCGCAATCAATGGCGACAACGTGATAATCCGCGGAACCGTGATGATCCCCGTGCTGTGCCCAGATGCCCTTATCCTGCGCCCAATGATACACCTTCGCCGGTGTGACCTGTTGCACCAGGTCCACGCCCACCAGCCCCGTCCACGCATTGGCCTGCGCTACCAGGGCCGCTTCATCGGATACCCGCGCGGGGTCGGTGCAGATTACGCCCTTCAGCGCCCCTTGCGTTCGGAGTTTGCGAACCAGCGCCCGCGTATCAATGCCGGCAATTCCTGGAATATTGTGTCGTGAAAGATAGGCATGCAGCGATTCAACCGCCCGGTAGTTGCTCACCAGCGCCGATAATTCCTTAATGATGAACCCTTCCACCTGTGGCTTCCCGGATTCTTCATCTGAACTGTCGGCAATGCCATAATTTCCAATTTGCGGGCAGGTCATCGTGACAATTTGCCCGCGGTAGGACGGATCGGTAAGAATTTCCTGATAGCCGCCAAGCGATGTATTAAAAACAACCTCGCCGGCGTGCACCGCGCAGGCCCCGAAGGCCAGGCCGGAAAATACCGTTCCATCTTCCAGGGCAAGTTTGGCGATTGGCATTTGCGACATTCAAAAAGTCCTCAATCAGGCATCTATTCGCGCGACAATTCTTCTCCGCCGGTAGCTTTCACACGCTGGCAAATCGCCAGTCGCAGTGCGTCACCGGGCGGGGTTTGAGTATATCAGAAGCCAAGATAAATTGGTACGTTGCCGCGCGTCGAATCCATGTGGTCGTTGAAATCGCAGTGTCGCGGTAGAGCCTGGAACCAAGAATCCAGAATCCAGAATCCAGAATCTTGAATCTGGAACCAAGAATCTGGAACCAAGAATTCAGAATCCAGAATCTGGAATTCGGAACCCAGAATCCCGAATAACGCACCAACAATCCCCCCGCGAGCCGGTGGGTTTATCCCACCGGCAGGGCGAAATCATATAGAGACATGGGCATAGTTTATATGGTATAATATTCGTGTTTACGTAGTTTGCGCCGGCGGCTCTATTGTGGTACAAATGACGTCTGGTACGCGTGGCCACGCGATGGA
>JAJYZY010000021.1 GCA_021799715.1 Planctomycetota bacterium
CTGCGTGGAAAAAGTTTGATAACCTGTTCCGGACGGGCCGACGTGGCAATGTCATAATCCGCGGGCGTATTGCCCATGATCTGATCGCGTACGCACCCACCGGCAAAATAGGCCTCATGCCCCGAGGCTTGAAGTGTCCGTACAACCTCAGCCGCAATCCTCCGCGGGTCATGTCTGTTTTCCTCAGTCATGGTCAGGATTATACCGCCGGCACAATAACGCGGGGAGTCACTATCCGCGCCATATTTAGCGTTTTAACTGCACCTCAAACGGCATGGCGGGCAGTCCTGCTCTGTTGGCAAGATTCGGCACCGCAACACAGTTGAATGCAAATCGAACTGCTTTGGGATGTTGAATTGCGTTTGTGACCACCACGACGCTACGGCCGACAATTCGGGCGTTAGCGGGCAGGAACCTGCCGTTGGATCCGGCTATCTGGAACCAACTCAATGGTTTGCCATTACGGGAAATCAGGCCGCCGTCCGAATGGGCAAAGTGAATGACAATCCGATGATTCTGCAAGCTAGCGCTTTGGAATGTCGGGCCTTCGCACGGCATTCCTTCAAAACCATATGTTTTTACCAGCGCTAATCGCGCCAGGCGGTATCCGACGGCCTGTTTGTTCGCAGGATGGATGTTATTGACATGATGATCGAAAATCTGCTTTGCTCCCGGGCCGATATCCATGGTGCCGACGATTCCGACATGCGCTACATGCGTTGCGGCTTTTTCTTCGGCTTGCCAGATCAGCGGTTCATAGGGCGCGTCTGTGCCGTGCGGTCCGCACCAATTCTGGCCGTAGTTAAATGGAGCAATCTGAACAATATAAAACGGAAACGGTCCCTGATTCCAAACATGCCGCCATCCCAGGATCAATGCCTTGAGTTGCGAATAATAATGTGTATCGTGAGACAATACATTGTTTTCACCCTGATACCAGATCACACCCCGAATGGCGAAGGGAATAAGCGGACTGATCATGCCATTAAACAGGGTAGTGGGATTTTGATGCGGGTCTGGAAGCCAGGTGCTTTGAAAATCGTAGGGATAGCCGTGCGGGGAATTGATTAATCCTCTGCGGTGTACCCCAGCGGGAGCACCCGCGAGATCCGCCTCGCGCGCCATGGCCGTTTTCAGCCATCGTTGCGTTTTAGTCAGATGCGAGTATTTGAAAAAGCCGACCGCCGGCGTCCATGCTTCAATACTTGTGCCACCCCAGTCCGATTCAATTAAACCAATTGGAACATGCAGACGTTTTCGCAGGGCGTTGCCAAAAAAATATGCCACCGCGCTGAAACCTGCGGCCGTTCCGGGGGTGCAGCGCTGCCACTTCGCGGGCGCGGTCAAATGCGGACGGCCCGCAAACATGGACTCAATCATCGGCACATGGTAAAGCCGAATCGTGGGATGGTGCGCCGCGGCCAGGGCCCGGGCAAGATTGGTGCGATGAAACCATCCCGCCATCGGGTACTGCATATTGGATTGTCCGGAGCAGAGCCACACTTCGCCCACCACGACGTCATGCAGCGCAATTGCCTGTTTGCCATCGCTTATGGTCATCGTTCGCGGCGCGGAACTCGCGGCAAGCGGGGATAAGTCGATTTGCCAGCGGCCGCTCGGACCGGTGCGCGTGACCACCGTGTGTCCGGCAAAGTGAACCGTGATCATATCGCCCGGTTGTGCCCATCCCCATATCGGATCGTGTCCGTTGCGCTGCAGTACCATATTATTGGTGAACATGGTTGAAACGCTGAAACGATCGGCCATGACGCCGGACGCGGCAGTCTTCGCGGCAAAACTCCTTTCCGCGGGCATGGTGATGATTCCCAGCGTGGTCAGAAATGCCGTTAACGTCAATGCCCTGAGGAATCTGCGCCCTGAACAAATCATTGGTCATCCCTTTCAAAATTACGAACCAGCAGCTATCCAGCCGGCTCGACTTATCGGCATTCACTCAAACGGCATGAGTTGGTGGAACCTGTCCCATACCATTCGCCTGCCGGTCACAATGGCCAGCAGTATCTTGTCCCATTGCTTTCAGTATCTCGCCCGGCTTTCCGATATCGCAAGGCCATGTTCTCCACTGAGAATTGTCCACAACTTCCCATTGGCCCGCACATTGTCTAAAACTCCGACGAACCCGCGTTTCGCATGCGGAGAATAAAGTGCGGGGTTCCCGTTAAGGTCACACTGGAAACCGAAAAAGTTGCGGATAATAATTTCCGCGAACGCCCCGGAGCAGGAACAATTATACATTTGTCCGCCGCGATACGCCTTGCGAACCGGCGAATCATCATGTGTGGTGAGCAATTCATGGGATTGTCCAAATGGGCCTTCGTGAGTGCTGCAGGCACAGCGCTTCAGGAAGGCAAGGGCAGATGTCCATTTTCCAAGCCGACACAGGCCTTCCATTGTAAATGGAGGCCATGCGTCGTAGGCACCCATCGGGCCATGATCAGGGCGGTTGGATTCCGGTGCTGCAAAATCCTCCAGGGATAACGCCCGCATCCAATGCCGCGTCAGCAGTTGGCTTTCCACAAAGCCGGTCATCTCATGCTTCATCGTGTCGTTCAAATCCGGTTCCATGCAGTATGCAACGGTAAAAAAATCGATGCAATGGCGTACCGCAATGCGCTGCCCGTTCGGATGGACCGTATACCAATAACCGCTGCCCGGCACGTACAGGCCCAGAACATCCGCCGCCAGCGCATTGGCCGCGTGCCGCAGTTTCCTGCCTTGTGCCGTGCGGCCGGCGAGCTGGCGCAATTCTGCGGTTTGCCGCATCATCCATACATTTGCGGCATTCAACGACGCCACCACATGGGTATAGGTCGGAACGCACTCCAGTAGATTCCATCGCCCGCTATAATCCGCCATCGGACTGTACGGTTTAACAAGTCTTTTCCACCACAGGGACATCTGCTCCAGTTGGTCAATAACCGCTCTGCCTCCGATGTTTTCTGTCAACAAACCCACGTCGCCGGTGGTCTTGATGTAGGTGAGAAACTGATTAAAGACAACAAAATCGTTGAAGCTGTACCACGGGCCGACTCCGCGGCCGGTGATCATGTCCTGGGCATAACAACTATGGATATTGAGTTTAAGCCACCGGCGCAGCATATTTTTCATATTGACCGGATCCAGCAATGCGTGGAGCGTTGCCCAGGTAAACGTATCCCAAAAGTACATCAACGACGCGGCACATTGCGGACTGCCAGTGATATATGCGCGGTGGGCCGTGGAAAAGCAACCGCGCACCATTGCCAGCAGCGACGCCACGGACATGTAATAGACTCTGCGAATATCCGGATCGGCGGTTCGCAGGATTGGCAGATGGCCGGAGAATATGTGATTGCCGGGCTTAAATGCCGCATTGAATGTGCGTTGCCACTCATCCTTGACCATCGCAAAAGCGGCGTCGAAACCCGTCGCGGTTTGTGAAGCTTCAGCGATAACTTCCGCGTCCAGCAATCCGGCGGCCATAACAATGTCTACTTCGCGCGTTTCCCCGGCTTGCAGGGCGACATGCCATTCTGCCTCGCCACGGTCCGCGCGGGTGGTCAACCGCGCCGGGCGGAGTGAAGAAAATGCGAAAGCCACCCGGGCGGCGCTGTGGGTATCTCGAATCAAGAGAACCCGGCCATCGTCGACAACTTCAGCCTTGAACTCCGCACGATTCTCCGGTCTCGGAATAGACCAGGTCCAGCCATCGGGGATATAGCGAATGGTGCCCGAGATATCCGCTTGCAATTGAACCGTTCTGCCCTGTTCACCGTGATTGGTAATCTCTGTGCGAAACATGATGACGCGCTGCCCGTGGCTCATGCGCACCTGGGAAATCAACTCGACGTTTCCATCCCATGTGTGGGCCTTGCGCATCACCTGATAGGGAAACCAGCGGAATTCCGCGGCCAGCAGCACATTGCCGTCAACGCTTAATGCTCCGCTATTTCCACCTTGGCAAAATGGCGGGAACGTTAGCGCTTCGATGGACAGCAGATCGGATCCGACCTGGCACCCGCCCATAAAGCTATTGACCGTCGGAAGTGTGTGTAAATCACCAAAACTGAACCATTGGCCGGCAAGTTCGTCCGCCGATGGAATCCCGGATTCCCCGAGCCCGGCATTGCCGCCGGAGTGCTCGGGTTGCGATCCCGATGTGGTGGAATCTTCGGCCGTCGCCAGAGCGGCGGCGCCAACGGTTGTTAAAAACTCTCGACGATCCATAACAAAGGCTCCTTCAAGTATCGCATTTGCGGGGTCAGGTTAATTTCAGTTTTCGCATTGTCCGCGGTGTTGCCGAAAAATGCTGGTCCAATGCGACACGCAATTGCCGGGCCGACGAATATCCGGCTTCGGCGGCGATTTCCTCTACGGTTTTGTCAGTATCCAGAATCCGGCGGCGGGCGAAATCCGCCTGCACGCGGGAGATTTCCGCGGCTGGAGTGCGCTTTAATTCCTGGGCAAACCGCCGCTCCAGAGTTGGTCGTGAGACCGCCAACTCCGCGGCAATACCCTTCACCGATATGCCGCTGCCGAATCCTTTGTGAATCAACTGGAGCGCTTCGCGTACCAGCGGGTCCGAGACGCCAAAGATGTTGGTTGAAAATCGTGTAACAATATGAATGGGTTGTATAAGAATGGTTGGGGATGCAACCGCCCGGCGTTGAATCAGACGAAACAGCGTATCAATGGCACGGCGACCGATCTCCCGGGTGTTCAAAGCGACGCTCGAGAGGCGATAATTTCGCCATGAGTTATAAATATCATCATTATCAACTGTAAGTATGGCTAATTCGTCCGGCACGGAAATGTTGTGCTGACCGCAGGTTTCAAGCAGCTCGGCCCCCAACAGATCATCACCGGCGAAGACTGCAGCGGGGCGCGGAAGGTTATGCAGCCAGTCCGCCACGGGGCAGGGAAAATACCCCGTATTCGGACTGGTTGATCCGGTTGGGCGGTCAAAATGCTTGACAGCGGCGCCGCGATCCTGCGCCCGCTTTTGGAAACCCCGCCAGCGCATTGCGGACCAGTGGCGGGCGGCCATGCCAAAGTAGACCAGATGCTTAAATCCTCGATCGATAAAATAATCGGCGGCCATTGCGCCCACGGCCTGATCATCCGTTGCGATCCGCGTGTGGCCCGCGGGTTCGCGCTCCGCGGAAACGTCCACCATAGGCTTTTGCGACCGGTTAAGCTGGGACAGGAGCTGACAAAACGGCGGACACGCACCGACAATTACGCCGCTGATCTCCGTTTGCCGCAAAAACCGGGCGTTGGCCGGTTCATAGTCCGTTGGGAATAAAATCCTCAGTTGTGGATCCTGCGCCGCGTGATCTCCAATGCCGCGCAAAACATCGCGGTTGTATCCGATGGACAAACAGCCCAGAAAGAGAACCTGCCGCATGGCCGCCATGGAAAGCACCTCCGAAATAGGGAGCACCGCAACGCGTATTACTCAATAATATATTTCTTCATCACGCTTGGCTATAGCGTTTTGGCCATCAATATATATTATTTATGCCAGTATACTGCCGCCAAACCACGGGCAAAGCAGACCGCCGGTTGAATTGCAAGCTGATTTCGGCCGGTATTAAATGCCGCGAAAATATGCGTGGTGGACGTTGTGGTGATAAAAAAATGTATTAATTTTTTTGCAAACAGGGCCTAGTAAATCCGTTCCGCCGCACTAGACTGGAAATGTAACGGTGATGACATGATTTCGACATGTCGTCACAAGATTTGTGCATCGGTCGAATTGTCCGGCACCATGGCCAATGTCATGGAATGGCCGCATATCAAGTCGTCCGATGGTGCCGCCGGATTGGTCTTTTGCCTTTGGAGGTATTTCTCATGAATTCCAAGCACTCGCAAAACTCGGAAAAATGGTCAGCAGGAAATGTGGAAACTTCGCAACGTGGTTTCACGCTCATCGAACTGCTCGTGGTCATATCCATTATTGCGCTGTTGATTGCACTGCTGCTGCCGGCGCTGGCCAGGGCCAAAGAAGAAGCAACCAGCATTGCGTGCCTGAGCAATCTGCGATCCCTGGGGCAACTAACCGTGGAATACGCGCAGGCCAATGAAGGGGCGATTCCTTTCGGCTCGGATACTTCCTCTTCGGCAACGCATATTTATGGCTCGGAAAGCTGGGACGCCACAATTTTTGCCTTTAAGGAAGGCATTCAGCCGACACCTAATTACAATTTGGAGTATTACAATGGATTTCAGAAATATGCGACACCGAATTTAGCCATGGTGGAAGCGTATCAGCAATTGTATACCTGCGGAGCTGATACGGTGCATCCGTCCCCGGAGTCGCAATTTGCCACGTCCTACAGCGCCAATCCGAATTTCTTCATGTCGATGACCAACGAAAATTCGAGCGATCCCTACACGTTCAAGCTCTCCGGTGTTCTGGCACCGGAGCAGGCGCTGGCGATAGGTGATTCCACACAGGATGGCCCGTGGGGTGCGTGGGGCACGTTTGATTGGGGGCAGAACAAAGGTACTTACGGCCCGGCATATTACTATAAAAATTATCCAAACTATCTCGTGCCGCCCGATGGTTTGATCTCCGGTTCCACCGCGAACGTGGATTGGCCCATCTCCCAGGAAAATTATCAGAATTCCAGCCTGCGTTACCGCCACATGTCCGATACACCGGGCACCGGCTATGCCAATGCGGTGTTCTTCGATGGCCACGCCGAAAGTATTGTCATTAACAATAATGTGCCCGGTCAGAATCCTGCCAAAGCGGGGGTACAGGGCACGCAAGGCCTGAAGATACGCAACGTCATTAATCCAAATCTGCCGGAGTCGATCAATCAGTCTATTTACTGATCTTCCGGACGTTGGCCGCGGATTCGTGCGCTGTGTTGTCATGTACCAGAAAGCGAGGTTGGAATGCCATAACCGCATCACTGAAACAAATCGGCTTTATTGCCCTGTTATTCGACTGTGTTTTTAAGAGAGGGAGTTGGTGTTCAGCATCGAATTCATCGACGCCGCCGACTTTCACTTAAGTAATCATCCATACCAAAAGGAGAAAAGTTATGGATCGCAAGCATATTATCACGAGTCTCAGTGTTCTGGCGGCCATCGGGGCGGCTGGAGGAATCAACGTGGCCCATGCCTCAAGTGTGGCGGCAAACACATCAATCAATATTCCGGACGGCAATTTTTCGTTGATCTATGGTCCGGCTTACGCCACCAGCACCTCGGCCGGCAGTTATGGGATCGCGACCGGCATTCCAACTGGTGTGTACGGCCTGCCGGGAATTGCGGGGCCGCAATCAGGAACCACTGCGGCGGGCACAACGGCTACGGATACATCGGGGTTCGGTCTGACGACGGTCTACGTGTACAACAACGCCAATGTCCCTGCATCCATGAGCTTTACCAAAGGATCCGCCAGCTACAGCGTTGATACCTTCAACAATGTCTATGTTCCGGATTGGACCGGCAACGGCGGTGCCCTCGGTGCCGGTAGCTACGCTCCGGTCTATACCAACGGAGGACAATTTGGGCAGGTCCTATCGACTGCTGTTATGCCCAATACCACCTATGTGCTTACCGCGTATGACCATAATACAAACAATGGCAGTCTGCCACCCCTGATTGGTCTCACTGCCGGCAGCAGTTCTTCGTATAGCGCCAATGCCATGCTTCCCGGCGGTATGTGGTACGGGACACCAGGTGCCGCCGGGCAGGCTGCACAACCTGTCTCGGAAGTGGTGACCACCGGATCGAACGTATCGGGCAATCTTGGCATTATTCTGGGAAGTCCCGGATTGCAGAACGTATTTACCAATGTGACGCTCACTGCCAATCCAACCACATTGCCCACGGGAACTTCGTATGTTCAGCCGGTGTACATCAACAATGGCATTGCAATCAGCAATGCCGGTCCATTTGCTCCGACAGCGGGTGCCTATGATCAGTCCAATTTATCTCCCACAGGTACAACCGGTGCCGCCTCACCAGGTTATCCAACGGCGGCAAATACCACGATTAATTATTATACCAACAACGCCGCGGCACCCGGCCAGACCTTCACCACTGGTAGCAATGTCGGCGGCTATAAACTCAACGCGATCACAGTGGAGTTGGCGGATGCCGGGAACGGCACTTTTAACGACGGAAACTCCATTAATCTGGAAATCGCCAGCGTAAACGCAGCCAAGGGAACCTACCAGCTTCTTGAGGTAACCAATGGCGTCATTGCCACCGGGACTGGAATCGGTCAGGGGAATTACATCACCTTCACATTAAATTCCCCACTTAGCCTGGCGGCAGGATCCACGTATGGCTTTGCGGTATCGGGTGCTTCCGGCTACGCCGGGCTGACCGTCGATACCGCCGCCGGTGATTACACCGGGGGACAACTCGCCGAGTTCCAGCCTGGCAGCGGCTTCGGTGGCACGCTGATTACCAGTTCCGCGGTGCCGCAATCAGTATTTGATGTGTCGTTGACACCATTGGCTGCGGTTCCTGAACCCGCGGGCCTGGCGCTGTTTGGACTGGGTGCTCTGGCTGTGCTGGGGCTTAAACGCCGCAAAGCCTGAGGTCTCGAAGTTACAATGAAGTTGACTCCTTTTTGTCAGCGGCCCGTGTTCGCATGGAATACGGGCCGCTTTTTATTTGGTTGACATATCAATGATGGAAAGGGTCTAATCCGAGATCGGGACCAGTTGATAATGTGTGGCCAGTGGTCTTGCCACCTGATATTGTCGCCGGATAATCGCTTGTTTGCGAAGTTCCAGTTCGCGGAGAAAAGCATTCTCGGCGGAATGCAATGCGGCGTTGTGATTAAACGATAATTGTGTTTGAATTCCGCGCCACGCAAAAAATCGCCACTGCACCTGCTTCCACACCAGCGCCAGAACATGATATGCCTGCCGCATCATGGGAGTTTTGTAGCGGGCCAGATTGATCCCCGCGGCCAGGGCTCTGCGCGGGAAGATTCCCACGTTCTGCTCGTTGATAACCAGACGGTACCGCGCATCAGGAAGCCCGGTAACCCTTAGCCGTTGATCATCCAATTGTTTGTACCATCCGCTTACATGCAGAATTAATTGGGCCAGCGGATTGGTGTAATTCCAGTTCACCTTTGGTGCCATCCACGGGAAGGACATGCCTTCCCACTGATGGCAGGTTGGTGCGAATTGGGGCCAATGATTATGCAGGTCCATGATCGGACACGGCAGGCACGAGTCCGTTTGTGTCCAGGAAACAACGCCCCCGGTCATGCTTAGCTGCCGAACCGTTGTGTTCACGGATGTGATAACCCGGTCCGTCCCGGCGTTGATATTCAAAGCCGTTACCGTTGCCGGCGCTCCCCAGGCTCGCAGCAGTGCCTTGGCCAATACGAGATGACCGGCGGCGGAAGGGTGTATCCTGCCCGGAATAATGCGCGCCGCGAGCCGTGGATTCTCGGCTTCCGCCTTCCTGAGAACTGAAACCATCGGTGCGTTAAAGTTTACGCACAAGAGGTTATTCCGGGCTGCCAGACGTTTAACAAATTGTCCGTATCGGATCAGCACGGCATTATAACCACCGGGATAATGCGGCTTTTGTGTGACATCGTCATAAGCCGAAGGCTCGATAAGCACAATCCTCACCCCGGGAAGATGCTTTTGGAGCATGGAAATAATATGCTCGTAGCCCTTACGATAAATATTGAACAAATGTTCATTAAACGGCCGGTATCCGGCATCATTCATGCCCAGCATAATGGTTACCACGTTTGGTTTGAACGCAAACACATCCCGTTTAAGCCGCAGATCGATGGGGCCGGCCCAACCACCGGTGACGCGGTCTCCACCCACGCCGGAATCGACAAAACGCACATTTAGATTGGGGAAGCGGGTTCGCACATACGTTTCAACATCAACCGCGTAATAGCGCTGCTCGGTTATGCTGTCGCCATAAAAGCAGACGTGATCACCATTCTTAAGAAAAAAACCGCTGGCCGCACCCGCGTGGGAGATCACGGTGCAGATTATCGCCATAGTCAGTAAGCCGAGTTGCGGTAATTTCATGATTCAACTCCTGATTGCGCTGTGGAAATAATTGGGGATGTCGCGCTATTGTCCGCTCGCAAATTCAACCTTGGTCAGCCGGTTTGGGGCATGGTTGTAGAGGCTGCTTACGGCCGGGCCGGGGTGGTTGAGCACCGGTCGCACGAAGGCTTTGATTGTGGCGTATTTTTGAGACCCGTCGGAATTCAGCGGGCGAATCGTATAAGCCCCAACCGCCGCTGGTACAATAAATGTCTCCGCATGGCAGACCGTCATGGGATCAAATGCCCCGGTCGGGCTTTCGACGATGACCGCATCGCCCTGCACAAGGTTCAGAACATTCACCCCGCCGCCGGTGTGATGCGGGACCGCATGTGTGAACCAGTGCCGCCGTGTTTCAATAAATTCCGTCTCATGCAGTCCGGTGCGTTCTTCCCGCCAGCCGGGACCGCTACTCACGGCGGTAAGGCGGTTAATTAAATTGTGTTGCGTCCATTCCCGCGTTCGATCCCACTGCAGATTTGCCAGGCCGTGTTCGAGATGCACCGGACGCGGTGCGCCATCCAGGCCGTTGCGCCCCCAATCCCAAAGCTTGAAGGTGAAAATGTATGGTGTGGCGCTGATTTCCAGAACCAATCCGCCGGCTCCGGAACAATGGCAGGTTCCAGCGGGGATTAAGAAGTGGTCATGACGCCGCGCCGGCCAGCAATTGGCATACGCATCAACTGAAAATGGAGTTTTTCCTTGCTGCGCTTTATAAAGATCGGCGGCCATATCCGCGGCGTTGACACCGTCGCGAAGTCCAAGATAAACGCAGGCATCCGGCGCGGTATCCAGCATGTAATAACTTTCATCCTGCGTGTAGTGCATACCAAAATGCTGCTGAATATATCCGGTCAACGGATGTACCTGAAAGCTCAGGTGTCCGCCTCCCACGGTGTCAAGCAGGTCGAAGCGAATGGGAAATTCCGGACCGAAGCGGGCGTAAACGATATCTCCTAGAAGTTCCCGCGGCTGTCGATTGACTACATTGATGGCGGGAAATTCCGCGATCACATTGCCGAACTTCAGACGCAAAGAGTTCTCCTCCGGCACGCAGTCAAAGCCCCAGCCGTAGTTGGACTCGCCGGCGTCGAGAGCAAAATGCTCCTTCATCCACTGCCCACCCCATGGAGCGGGATCAAAGAACGGCACCACGCGGAATGGCTGCCGCGCTACCTGCCGCATCGCCATGCGAAGTGCGTCCCCCAGGACCATTGTGGGGGAATGCGGCGTATTGGTATCCAGAAAAAAATCAACCGAATCAAACAGGCGGAACTTGTGTTTATCGCACACGCGCCAGTCCACAAAGTAACCCTGTTTATATTGCGCGGCCGGGGATTGCCCCTTGTTGTTGAGGCCTAAATTGCTGACGGATTGATTACGGAATCGCCTCTGAATTTCCCACCGCGCCATATCCACATAAACAAGCATTGCCGGTCTCGCGGCAAATAACGCCGCGCCGGGGCCATAGATCAGTACCACGCCATTGGTCCTTGCCCGCAACCGGTCCTGCGCCGCCTGAAGTTTCCGAGTATCAAAATAATCCGGCATCTCCAGAAAGGTGATGCGCCCAAACACCGGGTCGCTTCCCAGGTACGGTTCCGCCATGGTTGCGATATCCGCGGCGGATTTCATCAGGGAATCAGTTTGCACAACCACATCCGGCTGAAGTGCATGATGCAACTCAGCCAGGACCTCTTCGTCCAGCACACCGGTGTAGCAATCCACGGCGACGACTGTCGCACCATGGGGTGCCTTCCGCAATTGCTGGCGCAGGCATTTTCCAATGACGTTCCAGCCCGCCCAGGCGCTAACGTGCCCGCACGGCACATCAATGAAAGGCTTTTTATTGTATGGATTAGTTATGTTCATGGCTTGCTCCGTTTGGCATATTTAGCCGCCAGAACGGCGATGCCCCTGATTCCCGCTTCGTTTCCGAGCGCCGATGCCAGAATCGGCACATCCCATTGCGCCCAGCAGTGGGCGCGAATGAACTTTTTCATGGCCGGCACAATCACGTCGCCACTTCCCGCGATCTTGCCCCCAATTACCAGTAGATCAGGATCGTAGCTGTGGATAAGAGTGACGGCGGTGATGGACCATGCTTTCAGAGCGTTGTTCCTGAGGTTCTTTGCAAGCACGTCCCCTTTCTTTGCCAAGCGGAATACCGCCTCATAGTTAATCGCGGCTTCGGTGGCCAAAGCACTGTTTGCCAGCAATGGTGATGTCGCGGCGTGCGCCGGCAGTGCCCAGGAAGAAGCCAGCGCTTCAACGCAACCGATATTTCCGCAGCCGCACGGCACCCCGTCGGCCTGAATCGTAACGTGGCCACCGGCGTTTCCAGCCAGACCATGCGTGCCGGTAAAATGCCGGCCATCAATTACCGCCGCAGTTCCCACGCCGGTACCCAGTGTGATGATGGCAACATTGCTGTATCCTCTTGCGGCTCCGTACTTTAATTCGCCCGCCAGCGCCGCGTGCGCGTCATTGCACCAATAGGCGGGCTTTTGGAATTTGCGATCAATCCATCGGGCGAGATCAAATCCCGGCGCGTCAGCAAATTTGCCGCCCGGCACAGTCCGGATTTTTCCCGAATTGGGGTCTACAATGGCTGGTAATGCAATACCGATCGCGGTGACGCGCGAGTCCAGAACCGCCGATTCCCGGCCGAGTTCCCGCCATATCGGCGCTATGCGATTCATGGCGTGGCGCAGTCCGTCCGCGGGCAATGCGGCGATTTCACGTGACCGCAGTATTCTGCCGCGGTCAATAATCGCCAGTTTAATGCTCGTGCCTCCGATATCCGCGGCCCATATCACCATAACTCATCACTCCGAAATTCTGATCTAACTTCGAGAATACGGGAAATGGATGTCGCAATCTATGGCGTTTACGCCATTTACGTGTATCATTATTGCCATGAATGTCCGTATGACACCTCTTCCCGGTATTTCACGAAAAGCTGCCACCACCGCGCCACGGCCGCGGCATGTATTATTGGCCCTGTGGTGGTGGGATGAACGGCTTTTGCGGGGTATTGCGCGGTATGGTGCCGGGCAAGGCTGGATATTGGATACGCGGGTACGATTCGCCAACCGTTTGCCGATCCGGCGCAAGTACGACGGCGTGATCGTATTCAGCGGACGCGATGCCACGCTGCAGCGCATGGCCCGGTCAATCCATTGTCCGATCGTCAATCTTGACCAGCACCGGCCCGTTCCAGGAGCCTGCATGGTTTGCTGCGACGATGCGGCGGTGGGGCAGGCGGCAGCTGAGCATTTGCTGGCGTGCGGGCTGGAACGCATCACGTTCGTGCAGATGCGATCCCGGCGCAGTAAATCTGAACGCGCCCGGTTTGTCGGATTAAGCCGCGCCGGACTGGCCGCGGGCATCCACGCTAAAGCGGTCGCGATACGGGATCTGAAAAGGAAGCTTGCACACAGCCCCATGCCCATGGGCCTGATGGCCGGCAATGATGAAGCGGCCGTAGAAGCAATAGGGATATGTCTGGAGGCGGGCTTGAAGGTTCCGGATGATGTCGCGGTTGTCGGCGTGGATAATTTTCCGGCGGTGTGCCTGCATGCGCCGGTGCAGCTAACGAGCATTGACCTGAATCTCGAACAATGGGGACAACGCGCCGCGGAAACACTGGATGCCATGATGTCCGCGGACAAGCCGTCGCCCGGCGGCCAACTGATCCCCAATGGCGGAGTTATTGTCCGGGCGTCATCCGATGTTGCGCATCGATTGGATCCGCGACTGTCCAAGGCGGTGCGCTATATTCGCGATAATTTCCATCGACCTATGAAAATTTCAGAACTGGTGCGGCATGTTGGCCTTTCGCGACAGTCCCTGCAAAATTATTTTCGCGATCAACTCCACAGTACCATGCACCGGCAGCTATCGTCCGCGCGGGTTTCACACGCGATGCAACTTATGCGGCGGGGAGATGAAGGGCTGGGGCGGATCGCAATGGCCAGCGGGTTTCGTGATTATCAGCACTTTCACCGTATATTCCGCAAAATCACCGGTATGACCCCTTCCACCTGGCGTCAAACCAGTGCTAATGCGACGGCGATGAACGCAAATCAATAAACCGCTATTCCCAAACTACAAAATTCTCCGCCAACGCTGATCCGGTATTGCCGGACAATTTTTTTCTTCGTTCGCTGAAAATCCCGCATTGCAGGCCTACAATTTCTGCAGCGTTTGTCGCCGACGGCTTTGGAATGGTTCCACGCCGCCCTCCGCAAACGCTGTATGATGAGGTGCTCCCATGGCACAATTACCCGATGGTTCCTCAAGGTCCATCCCATGTTCTTCCACCGCGGTCGTTTCCCGCGTGCCGCGCGATGTTCCGCCGCCTGATGATGCCGGGATATTGGATGCCTATTCCCGTGCGGTATCCTCCGCGGTGGAGATTGTGGCGCCAAGCGTGGTAAATATTGAAGTTTTTCAGCGCACAGATTCCGCGGGCCGTGTTGCCGAACGGCGGGCCGGCAGCGGATCGGGCTTTATTTTCACCCCCGATGGGTTCATCCTTACCAACAGCCATGTCGTTCACAACGCGGCACGAATCGCCGTTACCACCTCCGATGGGCGTCGATTGCGGGGGGCTTTAATCGGCGATGATCCGCATACGGATTTGGCTGTGGTGCGCATTGATGCGGACAATCTATCGGCGGCGGAGTTTGGGAATTCCGCGCAACTTAAAGTGGGGCAGGTGGCCATTGCCATCGGTAGCCCGCTGGGGTTCCAGGCTTCCGTCACTGCGGGCGTTATCAGCGCCCTGGCGCGATCGTTTCGCAGCGGTTCAGGTCGGCTCATTGACGGGGTTATCCAGACTGACGCGGCTTTAAATCCCGGAAATTCCGGCGGGCCGCTGGTGGCATCGGATGGAAAAGTCATCGGGGTGAATACCGCGGTCATTCTCCCGGCGCAGGGAATTTGTTTTGCCATTTCCTCCAATACCGCTGAATTTGTCGCCTCCCGATTGATTCGGGATGGAAAAGTTCACCGCAGTTATATTGGTGTTTCCGGGCAGGATGTGCCGATTTCCCGGCGCATCGTTCAGTTCTATAAATTGGATTCTGCCACCGGCGTCGGCGTGGCGGCGGTGGAACCGGAAAGCCCCGCCGACCAGGCCGGGTTGCGACCGGGTGATATTATTCTGGCTCTGGATCGCCAGACTGTTTCCGGCATTGATGATCTGCACCGCCTGTTGGCGGAAGAACGCATCGGCAAACATACCGGCATTCGCGTTTTGCGCCAGCACGATCTGACCGACATGCTCATTACGCCCGCCGCCGCGCCGCAATAGCAGGCTGGTGATTGTGCGCAGCGGTCTTCGCGCGGTTCCATCACGGCTGACAATCCATTAAGTAACGGACGGTCGGCAAACGGTTGCCCGACAAGATGGAGTTTCGCTTTACTCGGCGCGCCACAGGCAGTAAATTCTAGCGTATGAATACAGTTGCTGAATCACAATCCGCGCCCCAAGAGTCCCTGGATACACCGGCGCAGTGCGGCTCTACGGACGAACAATCGTCCCCGGTGGAGGCGGATGCCGTCAGCGAGCCGGTAGCCGCTCTAAGCCCCGACTCGCAGGCTCAAAGCGCGATTGCCGACGATCCGATTGCTGACGCTCACATGCCGTTACGGCAAGTGCTGGAAGCATTGCTTTTTGCCAGTGATGTGCCGCTGTCGGCCGCCAAAATCAGCCAGATACTTGGTTTGGATTCTGTGCGGGCGGTCAAGCCGGCCGTGGAAGAGTTAAATGAAGTGTATCATCAGCGCGAGGCGGCATTCCGAATTGAAGAACGTGCCGGGGGCTATCAGATTCTCACGTTGCCGCAATACGCCCAGTACATTCAGCGCTTGATGCGCAAGCGCGACGAAGGCCGGCTGACCCCTGCGGCTCTGGAAACGCTGGCGATTATCGCCTACAAACAGCCGATTTTGCGCGTGGATGTGGAAGCGATTCGCGGTGTGGCCTGCGGCGAAGTGATTCGCACGCTCATGGAATATAATCTGGTTAAAATTGTGGGGCGGGCCGAGGATGTCGGACGGCCCATGCTTTACGGCACGTCCAAACATTTTCTGGAAGTCTTTGGCTTATCCAGCCTGAAAGATTTGCCCAAAGCTGATCAACTCAAAGAGCCGGTGTAAATCACGTTTACGGCTCTGAGCCTGAACGCACGCGTTCCAGCACGCGCGGGGACAGGTACATGAATTTCCCGCCGGTTTCTGCGGCGATTTTTTTCAGGTTTTTCTGATGGCGCTTATTGTCGCCCATAAAAGTAAACGTATAGACGCGAATCGGATATTGGCTGTTCAGATCGGCAATATCCTCAATCAAGCGCGGATCGACATAGCCGTCGGTGAGAAAAAATATCACCTGCGGGTGCATGGCCCAGGCGGCCTTGAAAGGGCGGAGAAAAGGCAGAAGCTCGCCGAAGTCACGACCCTCGGCCACCATATTGTGAACCCGCGGCAGCACCATGGCGCGATTTGCCGGCGAAGCCCGCAGCAGTTTGTCCGGACCTAAAATCTTATATCGGGCGGAGATTTTAATAACCGCAAATCGCTGGAACGGCAGCAAGTGCCGAATGGATCGCTGCACTTCGCGTTTCAACAAATAAAGATGCCCCACCATGCGCCCCGCATGATCCACCAGAAACACCACGCGTTTGGCGCGGGTCTGCACGCCGAAAAATGATACCGCCGGCATTCCGCCGATGGTCTTCCCCGGCATCCCCATCGCGCCCATGGACCCATTGTTGGATGCCAGTTCGCCGCCTTGTCCCAGGCTTATCGCAAAGAGATGCTCATTGGCGGCCGTGCCGTTGAGCATGGCATTGAGAGCCGTTGGGGAAACCGAGTTGCTGGCATTGCGCGTGGAAAGGAAATGTCTAAGCGTCGAAGCGCGTGTCGGCGCGGCTGTTACCTTGTCCGGGTGCGAAAGCTGATTGCCGGAAAGAAAAGATTGCGGAACAATCAATGGCAGCGGCGGCGGGGGGGGAACTTTTATCAACAGTCGGATGGCCAGTACAAATACAAACAATATCAGCACATGCACCAGCACGGAAAGCACCACGCTTAGCGAACCGCTCCAACTGATGGCATTTCCCGCTATGCCGGGTGTTTTCAGCGTTAAAGGCGCGGATTTTTTAGGCAGCTTGAATTTGGTGCGCGGACGAAATGAAAACATCGGGCGGCGCGAAAAAGTGCGTCCGAATTTTGGTGAGCGCGCCATATATTACTTTTCCTCTGTGGCTGCTGCGGAAACTTACCAGTCAAGATGGCCCGCCGCGGATAAAAAAACCGTTTCCGGAGCGTCTCCCGGGCCTCTGGATCGGCAAACACACCAAATTGCGTGAAAATTTACAGCACGTCCATCCCATCAAAAGCGATTGAAAAACAGTCGCTACAGGCCTGTTTTTAACAATCACGCCCGATGTTTATCGACCATTTGCCGCAAGTCGCTTGACTTACGCCCTATAAATTCATACAACGGATGGGACGGTTAGTAAAGTCCGGGCGGAAAAATTCCATTTTTCCGGCTGCCGGGCGGGCTGAAAACGCCTTATGAACCGGCATGGGGGGATTCTGAGAGCCGTGCGGGCATGGATGCTGAAATTCGCGCCCATGGTGGTCATGGACGATGAAATAATTTTGTTCCGGCTTCATTAACATTAAGCCGCCTTTACAGGAGATTTAATTATGGCTACCCGCAAAAAAATCACGCCGTCCGCGGCTCCCGTTAAAGCCGCCCCCGCTCCAGCCGCCGCACCCACACCGGTGGCCAGGTCGGAAAGTAAGGGCAGCGGTACGCTGACCGCCGGCAAAGCCGCTGTTGCTTCGCCGAAAACCCCCGTCACGTATGAACAAATTGCCGAACGTGCTTATCAGATTTATCTGAAACGCGGATTCGGACCGGGAGACGCGAATTCGGATTGGATCGAAGCCGAAAGGCAACTGAAAGCCGGCCGATAACGCGGTTTTAGTCCGAGATTCAGGATTTTGCCACCTTGTGCGGTTTGGTGCGTGTAACTTCAACAGGAAAGCTTGAAGCTTTCCGATTATTGGAGTTGCCGTCATGAAAAAAGTTGCCGCTAAGGTCGCGATGTGCAGTTTGTTTGGTGCGTTTGTTTTATCCGGTTGCGCCACGCGGGCAGTTATCGTCGCCCGTCCCGGCCCACCGGTTGGTGCCGTGATTGTCGCCGCGCCGGGTCCACGCGCAATATGGGTTCCCGGCCACTGGGTCTGGCGGCCCTATATGGGCCGTTACGTGTGGGTGCGCGGCCACTGGCGCTAACTTTAACTGTGCGGCAGCCCCGGCTGTCGCATTTTTCGCCAACATCCGAATCCCCGCGCTAATCGTGGTTTGGCGATCATTTGGCTTGCTGAATCCCAAAGTTGCGCGATGCGGCACCGAGCGAATTGCCGGGAATCAAGTTGTGCATTGGGAACCGGTTTTTGATGCGGTAAAATGGCATTGTCGCGTGCGCCGTCGTTACCATCGCGTGAAAGTAGTCACTGGGTTCAAAATCGCAGAATATAGCCTTTCATTTGGCCAGTGATGTGGTACAATTCTTTAATTGCAGTGGCTCGAAGTTTACCAATATTTGGGATCCCATGGGCCGAAAGACGAACATCACGATTGCCCAACCGGAGCGCGGGGAAATCAGCGCTGGCGGCATAACCGCATCCAACGGCCCGCCCGGCACCAACACCCCGGAACTCTGGCACCTTGACGGATCAACCAACCAGCGAGCCACCGGCTTTACGCCGGTGGGTGGCAGTCTGACCGATGCCCGGCGCAATCGCAACCACAAAGATAAAAGCACTCAGCGGGCACCTACTGGCCGTAATCCCCTTAGCCCTGTGCGGGGCACGGTGTTAAGGCAGGAGCCGAAATCCCGATGGCCCGCAGGAGCACCGGATCGGGAGATACAACCGGACCCGATCGGCTATCCCGATGAACCCCAGAGCGTTGATAATGAATCGGGACAGGCTCTTGGTGGAATTAATTTATATGAGTATGTCGCGGGAAGAGCGGTGGTGTTTACAGACCCGGCGGGGCTAGATTTCTGTGACGACCTGAAGGAAAATATTGCTGAATTCCAGCGGGAAATAGCCGCGAACCTTACGGCCGCCTTCGTTCACACTCTACAATTGTTGCTGGCCGAGAATAATTGGGAAAGGTTTCGCTTGGGCACCGAAATCGCGGGTGAGGAGGCGGAGGCGGTACCGGCGAAAGCGGCCCCTGACAGCGCCCAATCACTATACGATCTTTTTTGCAACAATCCAACAGGAATATGCCCAATTATTATCCCGGAGGGATCACCGTTGCCGGCGGTGGATTGGCGTTGGGCCGGTTGCGCAGTTTTGCCGCTGGTGGCCAAAGTCCGCAATCCTCATGAGACCCCCCAACATCCGGTTTAATTCGCTGGCAGGTTTGGACGAAATAAGGAGAACCCAATGATGCAACAATTCCACACCCGAATCCGTGCACTTTTAGTACACAGCATACTTTTAGGTGCGCTGACAGCAACACCGATGTTTGAACCAGTACCAGCGCAAGCACTGGCCGCAACGGTGAAATCGACAAACGACACCGCGCAGCAAGAGGATCGCCTCGGGCATCATGATTTGGCGGCTCGGCACTATCACCGCGCGATGTCCCTGTTTCGTGCGGCCGCTGATGCGGGAATTGTCGCGGCGGAAACGCGACTTGGGTATATGTACTATAACGGCTTTGGAACCCCGCCCAATGCAAAAAAAGCTTTGGATTTATGGACCAAGGCGGCTGCGCAGGGCGATCCTCGCGCCATGTTCGACCTTGGCGATTGCTACCAATTGGGCCGTGGGTGCGGACAAAGTTACCGGCTGGCGACCATGTGGTTCCAACGGGCGTTATCGAAGAATTTCGCCCCCGCGATGTACGCTATCGGCGCGTTTTATGAAAATGGGCACTACACGGTGGGCAACGGGCGACCCGTACAGAGTTTTCCCCTGGCAGAGAAGTGGTACCGCCGAGCCGCCGGTAAGGGTGTGGCTGCCGCAATGTACGCCCTGGGACGGCTATACGCCAAGGGACGCGGTGTAAAGGAGGACCCGGTGCTAGCGGTAAACTGGTTTAGGCGAGCAGCTACGGCAGGCGACCAAACGGCGATGGAGGTCCTTTCGGAAGCCTACGAAATCGGATGGGGTGTTCCGAAAAGCCAGGCGAAGGCGGATAAGTGGCGCATTAAAGCAGAAGGCAAGCGGTTGACAGAAAATCTCACCGGTTGGCTTGCCCAGACCTTCATCTCAAAACCGTTATTCATTAAAATTATCCCTGACGCCTTCGACAACAGGCCATCCGAAATTGCCTGTATGGCTTTGCGCACCCAAGGGAAACTGCTGGCCTTGGGGGTAGCGGTGCGGTCTGATCGCGCCACGGCGGTGATGTCCGAGACCGCGGTCGGAGCGGGCGCAGGTGCGCCGGCGATGATCGCAGTCGTGGTGCATTCCCGCGGTGTGGACAGACAGGCACCGGCGATTCTGGTCAACCGCGTTTGGCAGCTTGGCGGGGAACTCGGACCCAAGTCATTCAAATACGGCTCGAAGACCTACCGGTACAGCAAGAAACATGACACCTGGATTCCGGTGCATGCGGACAAACAAGCAAAACAGTAGCGCCGTGAAAAGAATGTTGAAAAGAGCTGCTCTCGAAAATTGCGGACGGATGATTCTAAGGCGGCGAGTTTTTGACCCCGGATTTTTGAATCATTTCATCAATAAACTCCGTTACGTGTTCGGTCCCATTGGGTCTCTGCCACGGCGAGCTTGGTTGTGCGCCGTAACAGAAAGGAGGGCGGCATGTTGGAGGATATGCAATTATTCGTATGAGCGACTGCCAATAAGAAAACGAAAACCCTTGATTTCAGCGGCTTGAGACAATTAGAGATAAGTAGCCAAGGGCACCGGTTCTGCCGGTGGGGTCAGACGTTTTTTGCGGCGCAAAAAACGTCTGACCTCCACCCGGCAGATCGAACGGTACGCCATCGGGGTTGATTCGTTAATGTTTTCGTGTGGTTCTGGTGAGGCGGCCAATGGTATTGGATGCGGCCATTTGGAATATTGCGTTGCTACGCATGGATATGGCATTGGTTCGGCTTGCCGGGGCAGACAATCTTGGATTTGTGGCCCCAGAGAATCAACTGGTCCTGGCGGTGACGACTGCGGCCACCCGACTGGAACCGACGGGGAGTTCACAGTTTTGAGTGTCCGACGGCGTTTGCGGGGCCGAAAACACCGCTTTCCGCGGCGTTCACTCTTCGGCGGACAGGAAATGCTATGAACATTGTCGCGTGTTTACATGGGCCGCCGGTCGATGGTTTGGTCGTAGATGGCCAGGAGTTTTTGTTTATCAAATACCATCTCTTCGCGCGTCAGGCCGACGATGTCATATTCATAGGTTAATTCGATGGCGTCAACCGGGCAGGCTTCCTCGCACATGCCGCAATAAATGCAACGCAACTCATCGATATCAAATTTAATCGGATATTTTTCGCGATCCGGCCAGGAATCCGGTGCGGCGTCGCCGACGATATGAATGCAATGGGCTGGACAGGCTGTAGCGCACATGTAACAGGCCACGCATTTTACCCGGTTCTGTTCATCGCGGTTTAAGCGATGCACGCCACGGTAGCGCTGCACATCCATACCCTGTTCCAGAACCGGTTTATCTTCCCGGCGTTCCTCCGGATACTGCATGGTGCGCACGTTCCCGCTCACGGAGCGGAATAAATGAACCATCGTGCTGCCGAGGCCGGAAAGCACCGCCGGTAAAAAGATATTCTCCGATGCCTTTAATTCCGGCGGGTGTAATTCGATAACATCTTCAAGCTTCATAACCGCATACTCCACAGCAGTGGTTCAGGGACTTATTCCAAGTCATATAGTACGCATGAAACACCATTTTGAAAAGTTGCGGCCAAGTTGCCTGCACGTTATGCCACCATCCGGGGGGTGCGGGATGCAGCCAAGCCCCGGCTGCTATTTCAGATGTAAAAGCTTTCATGGTCATTTTGCACGCGGGATGGCGGCTTGCGGCGAATGAGTTCGCGGTCAATCGCCGCAATCAGTGAATCTATCACCTTACCCCACTCTTCCAGCAACTCAATGGAGCCGTCATGATTGACCGGGGCCAGTATCTCGTGCCGGCGCAGATGGGCCTTATCCATAGCCACAAACTCCGGCAAATGGCCGTATGCCGCCCGACGTTGCTCAATCCAATTCCCGGTCGGGCAGTTTTCAAGAGGCGGAACATCCATGGGTAACGGGTCGGCAATGCCCGCAGCCCGCATTTCGCGCAGCCGCAGCAGCCGTTCATTCACCGATACATGGCGGGTCAACAGGAGCAGATCGTCATTGCTGTAGCGAGGCGGCAACCCCCTGGGCGGCAATTTTAACGCTTTAGCCCACGGGATAAACTGTGCTTCTTCCATGGGCCGCGCCAGAAAATACCCCTGTATATTCCGCCCACCGAGGCGCAGCCAATACGCAAGCTGTTCGAGTGTTTCAACGCCTTCGGCAATAAGACGGGTATTGGACAATTCCGCAAACTGCAGGGCGGAAATCGTTACCGAGGCGTGGGCGTTTTTTTTCAGCAGACCGCGCATAAATTCCTGTCCCAGCTTCAACTCCTTCACCGGCAAAGATGCGGCATACAGCAATGACGCGTGGCCGGTGCCAAAGTCATCCAAACTTGTCGAAACGCGGCGCGAGCCGATGGCTTCAAGTCGCTGAACCGCCATCGGCATATCCGTCAGAGCTGTTACTTCTGTAATTTCCAACGTAAGAAACGAAGGATCTCCGCAGTCGGACAAGGCGGAATCCAGATCCGCAAGAAAACTCGAATGCAGCAGATGCCGCGAACCGATATTGACACTGATCCGCAAATCCAGAGCCTGTTCCAGCAGTCGCCGGCGAAGTTCCACCGCCTGGCTGATCACCAGTCGGCCCAACAGACAAACCAGCGCAGGGTCATGTTCAATGACCGGCATGAACGTGGCCGGAGAAAGCCATTGATCACCTTCGCGCCAACGTGCCAGCATCTCAACGCCATCAAGCTTGCCCAGCCGCATATCGGCCTGCGGCTGAAGAAAAAATTGTATTTTCCCAGCTTTCACGGCACCGGGAAAAGATTGTCGGGTGCGGAACCGCCGCTCAACTTTGTCCGCAATGGCACTTTGGAATATTTCAAAACGGGCATTGCCTTCTTTGGCCGAGTATAACACCGCATCGGCATGTCGCAGCAGTGTTTCCCGATCAGAGTTGTCGATGGGATAAATGGTAAAGCCCATTCGCGCATTGACTGTAATTTTCTGATCATTCCAACTCACTGGTTCATCAAGAACCTGCAATAAACGCTCCGCCGCAATACCGACATCCGCGCCGTCCTCCATGCTTAAAATCAGGCCGAATTCGTCGCCGCCAATCCGCGCTACCACATCCGCCTTTCGCATGGCCTCGCCAAGCCGCTGCGCCACCACGCGTAGCAGTTCATCCCCGGCCGCGTGGCCCAATGTATCATTTATTTCCTTAAAACCGTCAAGATCCAGAATTCCGATGGCCATTTGACGATCAAATCGATCCGCCCGTCCCAGGGATTCGGTTATGGCGTGCTCAAAATAAGCACGGTTGGGCAGGCCGGTCAATGAATCGTGTATGCTTAAATATTCCAGGCGTTCCCGCTGTCGGTGGCTGGAGAGAGCCAACGAGGCGTTGTCGGTTAATTGTCCAAGCAACTTGACGATCGGTCGGCTGAAATAACTGGCTTGTCGGCTCCCGACAAAAAGAACCGCTTCCGGGTTCTTAGCTTTTTCGCCGATGGGAAAGCCCGCCGCGCCGCGTAATTTCATGGATTTCAGCAAGTCCCGCCAAGGGGCAAAATCCGCGTGTGATAATGCATCGGGCATGACAAACGGTTTGCCGCTCCGATACACCTTGCCGGTTATGCCGTTGCCCATTGGCCCATTGAGATCAATGGCGTTTTGCAATTCCAGCATCTCTTCAAGGCCTTTTCCGCTGTGGCTGACAATCTCGGCAATTTGCGTTCGCGGATCAATCAATCGCACGTAAGCAATGGGGGCATCGGTGTGCGCTACAATCGTATCGACCAGTAAGCGATAAATTGCCGCCGGCACCGGATTCTTCAGCAGAACCTGATTAAGCGTATCCAGAGCATCTTCGTATGAATGCAGCCGTCGCAGTTCTCGTTGCGAATGGATACGGTCCAGGGCATTGCCGATATCCGTCGCCAATTGCTGCAGCAGTTTTGCCGCGCCGTCTGGAAATGGCATTTCGGCCGTGCGGTACATGCTTAGAAATCCGCGTTGCCCCCGGCCGGTTTTAAATGGAGCGGTAATGCTGCCGGTAAGACCAAAGCGAGAAGCTTGCTTTCGCCACGGGTCAAACGTTGGATCATCGGCAAAGTTGTCAACCTGCACCACTTGATTTGTAGATAATGCCCGTCCGCCGGGACCGCGGCCTTTGGGATCGTTGGAAGATGCGGATAATGTCACATAGTTGAAATACGCTTTGGCCGGTCCGGCAGATGCGCCAATGCGCACACGGTGCGTGTGCGCATTGATAAAACCAATTC
>JAJYZY010000139.1 GCA_021799715.1 Planctomycetota bacterium
CCTGTTTAACACATCCAGCCCTTTTGATGATGCATTGTCGGAATATCTGGCCAACCGGATGAAAGGGCACCGGGCATGACGAGGGCCGCGCATCATGTTTGAACTTCCCTGGATGCTTACCGGATTAATGGCGCTCGGCATTCCCATTGCCATTCACCTGCTGCATCGGCAGAAAACCACGCCGATTAACTGGGGTGCCATGATGTTTCTGCAAGCCAGCGACGTGCTCAAGAAAAAACGCCGCAATCTTGACCACTGGCTGCTACTGCTGGCGCGCATTGCCCTGCTGTTACTGCTGGTTTTGCTGCTGGCGTGGCCGATTCTACCGGCGGGAGCGGTCAAACAACTATCGGGCGGATCATCCGCGGATGTGGTTATTGTGCTGGATCACAGCATTTCCACCGGCATTCTGGACGGGCGGCGAACCGTATTCGCGCATGAAATTGCCGCGGCCAAGCGCATCGCCGGCGCGTTAAGCCGACAAGATACGCTTTCAATTGTCATTGCCGGCCACCGCCCGTACAGCCTGACACAGTTCCCCGTTCCAGTGTCAGACAACGCCGCGGTGCGAAGCAAACTATTTTCTCCCCTCTATCAGTTGCCCATGGGAATGGCGGGGGCCTCCATCCCGGCGGCGATTCAACAAGCCCGTCGGGCGGCGCGGCGCGGTGCCTTGTTTGATAAGGTAATCTTTGTTGTTTCTGATCAGCGTGTGGTCTCCTGGCAGCCGCGACATGGCGCAGAATGGAAGGCCGCCTATGGTGGAAAAAGTGCGGGAAAACATCTGGCGGTATTTGATTTGCCGGTCATCGCCCATAGTGCCCTATCCGATATTGCAATTGGCCCGTTGCACATTGAACCATCATTTCCCGCTGTAGGCCGACGGGTAACCGTGATGTTTAGCGTCAGTAATTCCGGGCCGCTTTCGGTGGCATCCATTCCCATTGATCTACTGTATGATGGCGCGCCGATGGATCATATCATGATTCCCCGCCTGCAAGCCGGGCGCAGCACCACGGGAATCATGCACCTGCGCATTGCCTCGGCGGGGTCGCACTGGATCACGGTGCGCACGGGAATTCAGGATGCCTTGGCGGCGGATAATCAATCCACTGCCGTAGTTCAGGCCTGGAAACATATTCCGGTGCTAATTATTGACAGCCAACTGGGGGCGGTCGGCCGTCTCCGCGCCAGTCGATATATCCGTGCCGCCCTGCAACCTTCGACATCCACTCGCCTGGGACTGGCCCAACCTGTGGTGATGAGTGTCAGCAGCGCGCGGAACGCGCGGTTAAGCCAATATCGGGTGGTTATTGTCAATGATCCATCGACTCTGCCGGCCGGATTGATCTCCCGGCTCCATACATTTGCCCGTTCCGGCAAAGGAGTCTGGTTTATCCTGGGCCGACATGCCAATCGCGGTTTTGTTAATTCTCAATTGCCGTCAGGCGGATTCGCCATTGGCACAATGGGAAATGTGCAGTCGGCCGGCAAACACCATCCGATTATTGTGATCCGCGATGCCGACAGCCCACTGTTGCGCCCTTTGCGCGAACTGCATCGCAACGCCATCGTGGGTGTTACACTTCTGAAGTGGAACACGCTGATTCCGGCCGATGCGCGGGAAAAGGTTTTGCTGGCCACCGCGCGCGGGGCACCTTTGATGCTGTCACAAAGCGTGGGAGATTCCGGCGGTCAGGTGGTCATATGGACCACGGGTGTTGGTGGGCATTGGAATGATTGGCCTTTGCAGGCCGGAAGCTTTTTGCCGCTGGTCAATCAGACCGTGTATGAATTGGCCATGGGTGCCAGACGTCTGACCGAACGGCCTTATATCAATCCCGGCGTACCGATCGTGTGGATCGGTTCGGACACGCCCGCCATTGAATCGGCCGCGATTCTGGATCCCCATGGCCTGATCCATTCGGTAACGCCCCAACTTATTACCGGTGGACACTATCTTGTAACATGGGGCCACACCGGGTTGCCGGGGTTGTACACGCTGTCGTTCAAACCCGGGAAAAGTCGGGCCAAGGTCTACTTCAATGTAAACATCAACCGCAGTAATTTAAATCCCGCCGTACTTTCCCCCACGGACATGCAGTGGCTTACAAGCCACGATTATATTCGCAAGCAAATTAATACCCATGAGATCGCCGCGGCATTGGGCACGGTGACCCGCAATTTCAGCCTCTGGCCGATTTTGGCGATCTTGGTGTTGCTGATGTTGCTGGTGGAGACATGGTTATGCCGGAACATGGCACAGTTGACTCGCCCGGCAGACTTGCCGGCGAACGAATTACCGGCGATGAGTCTTTTGTAAATTAGAAGAAGGAATTCACTGTTGGCCAAAGCGCCCGTACAATCTCCCGACCATCCTATGCATCTGATGCTCCATGCGGTTATGCCGCTGTGGCTGTTGGGGATTATTGCCCTGCTGTCTGTAGCTTTAATTATCTATATGTATCAACAGCAACGGGACCTGGCACCACCGCGTACCATTATCGCATTAACGCTGCTTCGGACGGCCATGGTGCTGTTAGCACTGCTGACGCTGGCCGGCCCCGCTCTGCAATGGACGCGCACGGAAACGTCGCCGGGGCAGCTCTGGCTGTTATTGGATCACAGTAAATCCATGGGCGTTCGGGACCGACAGGCGGGGCAGGTGTATGCGTTGCGCTGGGCCTGCGCACTGGGCCGCGTGCCGGGCTACAGCGATGCGCTGGATCGCGGGCTGGCGCAGCTTAGCGCCCTGTCGCAGCAGCTACGTATAATCAAGGAGCGGGAAAGCCATTTCCGCGCTGTGTCACGCCCGCAGGCACAACGGCAAAATCGCAAAAGCATCGCCGCCCTGCGCAGTTGGAATAGCCGTCTTCATTCCCTGATTGACCAATTATCACGCCACGCGTCCGCTTCGGAAGTTGCCAATCAGTTGCGACAAATTGCCCGAAAAGTTCGGCATGTTTCTCAAGCTGTGGATACAGGCTCCGGCACGACCTTGCCCGCCGCGAAAGCTTATGCGGCGGTAAATATTCTACTGGGCACCGCCCTGCGGGTTTTGCAACAGGCCGCACGAAGTGCCGATCAAGCCTATCTGGCGGCCCATAAGTCCAATGTAACGCTTCAGGCCCAGCTTCGGCATGTGCGAAACATGACCCGCGCACAATTGGCGGCAGACATTATCACGCAACACAGTCCCGGAGGAACACCGGCGATTGCTAACCTGCTGCGGAAGGACGCAGTGCATCTGATCAGCTTTGCGGGGACCGCCTATAGCGCGGAATTTCCCAGCTACGGTCATACCAAATCCGTGGTGCGAAATAATCTTAACCCCACCGGCAACAGCACCAATATCAGCCAGGCGTTACTGACTGCCGCGTCACGTATTGAACGTTCACGCCGGGCGGATATTCTGCTGGTTTCTGATGGTCGGCAAAATGTCGGATCCAATCCGTCCGAAGTCGCCCGGCTTCTGGCGATCCATCATGTGTCGGTCTATACCTTATGTATCGGATCAGATCATGCGGCGGCCGGGGCATCCATTGATTCCATTCATGCACCGCAATGGATATATAAACATCAATATCTTAAGGCGACCGCCGTTATCCATCTGCGTTCATTGGCCGGTAAGCCGGTCACGGTGGAATTGCTGCGCCACGGACACGTGCGATCGCGAAAAGTGATTCTGACGCATCGGTCCGATGCGTATAAATCTGTCCGATTCAAGAATCTGCCGCCCGGTCCGGGTGTCTACGCCTACACACTGAAAGTTCTGCCGGCGGCCAATATGCGCACCAGTGTTGAACGCCGCTTTCGTGTGACCGTGCGACGGGATAAACTCCAAGTGCTGCTGATTGACGGCCAACCGGGATGGAATTATCAGTATCTGGTGAATTATTTTTCACGCAGCCATCGTGTGCATTTGCAGGCGGTACTGTTGCATCCGGCGACCATTGCGGGGGTTACCCCCCCGCCGCCGGTGGTCGCATCACCAAAAAATTCCAGCTATCTGGCCCAGCAACTGCCGGCGGGACGCAAGGCATGGGAAGCCTTTGACGTTATTATCCTCGGTGATATTCCGGGCAATACGCTGTCACCGGAAGCCCAGCAAGGCATCACGTATGCCGTGCAAAGCAAAGGCGCGGCACTGGTCATCATGGCAGGTCAGCAATACATGCCGCGGGACTGGGGCAATCAACCCCTGGGAAAACTTTTCCCCATTAAATTCAATGCGGTGTGGCCGGCGGCACTGTTGCGGCAGCAGAATGACGGCGGATTTCTGCCGGCATTAACCGTCCAGGGGGCACAATCGAGTCTTTCACAATTGGGAGTGGATCAACGCAGCGACAGCACCATCTGGCAGTCCATGCCGCGCTGGTACTGGCACAGCGCCTATACGCACGCCCGCGCTGATGCGCGCGTCTTGTGGGTTATTTCCGGTGGCGGCCATGGAAATTCGGGTAACGCCGGAGGCGTGCAGGCCTTTCAGGCAGCCCGCCGCAGGGCCTTGCTCACAACCATGTCGATGGGATCAGGAAGGGTGATGTATCTGGCCAGCAATCAGTTGTGGCGACTGCGATATGTGCATGGCTACAACGTGGAAGATGTATTTCTTGGCCAACTGCTGCGCTGGGCTTCGGGGTCGCAATTGCCGGCGGGCGGCAAATTCGTTCGCTTCGGCACCAATCACTCCAGTTATAACCCGGGGAGAAAAGTTCTGGTCCAGGCACGCGTTCTCGATGATCAGTTGCTGCCGGAAGCCCATGTGCATTTTCAGGCGGTGGCGACCGCGATTGCCGCCAAGTCCAACAAAGCATCAGGCCCCACCGCCCCGGAAGTATTTTCCGCCGCCATGGTGCCGCAGGCCGGCGTACCGGGCTATTACAGCGGCAGGATTACCGGCCTGCCCCCGGGACGATATCGCATCACCCTCAAGGGGTCCGGCGTAAACCGGCGTATGCTTGATGACCCCACGGCAACAGTCCGCTCATTAAATATCCGTGTAAAGTCCGCCGGCAATCTTGAAATGATCAACACCACCAGCGACCCAGCAGCCATGCGGCAAATTGCCCGCGCCGGGGGCGGCGTTGCCCTGCCCGGCCCATTTGCCGATATTCTGGCGCAGTATATGCCACCGGTAAAACAAGTTATTAAAATTCCGGAAAGCAACAGTCTTTTCGCCCACCCGCATAGTGCGTCCACATTCTGGCTGCACGTTCTGTTCATGCTGGTGTTTATCACACTGCTGACCGCCGAATGGCTGCTGCGAAAATCCGCCGCAATGGTGTAGCAGGCGGTCGAGGTTTGGATTTCAAGTTTTGATTCACCACGACCGCAGAGGTAAACAGAGGACGGACACACCCGTAGCGCGTAACCTGCAGTACTACCGCATGTACCTCACGCCTAAGGATTCATCACTTCCCGACGCCCGCCAGAAGACGCGGTTAATGAGACGGACACCAAGCTTCTGGCGGATTCACTTTGTAACTTCAAGTGCGTTGTCGCTACCAAGGTGAATGTTGATGGTCTGGCGTGATGTAACTGTAACGGGAACCAGCCAGACCATGAAGGGTCTTGACGAATGGAATGCGTATGCATAGTACCCGCCAACTGGAACCTTGCGTATAACAAAATGACCGCTTAGCCCCGTGGTAGCGGAAAATCCGCCCCCATAAATAGCCATGAGATTTTTAATCCCTTCTGGCAGGAAAAGTCGTCGAAAATCAGCGGCTTGCGTTAGGTTGAAAGGGGATAGAACAGCAGCCCCCGTTCCGCCCACTATTCGCGCGACGGATGCTAATTGCTG
>JAJYZY010000140.1 GCA_021799715.1 Planctomycetota bacterium
TCGCCGTTAAAACGAGCAATATACGCCATTTTCACGCCCGTTGGCGGAAAAGCTGCGACCGGCATGCCCGGACACACGGGAAAACTCAAATCGTCATATATGATTGTCTATATATGATTTCGCCCTGTCCGGAGTCTACGCCGGATAATCCCTGCACATCGGCGACATGTCGGCATGCCTTGGCGTTCACACGCACCTGCGCCGCGGCCTGACCATGCACCCGCAGGACAAAATGCTTCACGGAAGAACGATACGCCCCGCTGCTTTCGCTGATTTGAACACTTGTTTTCGCGGCGGCGCGCATGGCCGTGATTTTCTGCCTATGAAATTCCCCGCGCTGGTAATCGTAGGATTGACCGTCATCATCGTAAAATTCCCCGACTGTGCGTGTTGCGGCTGGATAGACATCCACAAAAATCTTTTCGGGTTTGGCGGTGTGGATGGCGCGTACCGGATCAGCAATGGGGATAATGGCACCGGCTTTGATAAACAACGGCCAATCCATCCACGATTCCGTATTGAGCTGATAATCAATCCATTGACCGCCGGAATATCGGTCGCCGCGGAAATAATCAATCCATTGCCCTTCGGGCAGATACACGCGCCGGGTTGGATTTTTCCGGGTTGCCTCAAATTTTTCCAGCACCGGTGCCGCCATGATCCAGTCGCCGAACATCCATTGATCCGTCATATCCGCAACCGTCGGATCATCGGGATAATCAAATGTCATGGGCCGCACAATGCCCACGCCGGTTTCCACACATGCGGCATGTTCAAGGGCATAAACGTAAAAGAACCAACTGTACCGTTGTCGAATAGCCAGCTTGACGGTTTCACACGCTTGATCGCCAAACGCCCATGGCTGCCGCGGATCGCCGGAGGAATGCGTGCGCAATGTCGGACAGACCGCAGTGAATTGAAACCATCGCGTATAGCATTCGGGGGACGGATGCCCGTTGAATCCACCCGTGTCCTGGGCCCATCGCATCTGTCCAAGGGCAATGGTGCTTAGCATGTGGCTGGTTTGCAGCCGCATAACCTCAAATCCGGAATTGATATCGCCCGACCACGTGGCGTAAGCATAACGTTGCGAACCGAGAAAAAAATTCCGATTCATGGACCACACCCGCTTGCCGGGCAAATCACGGCGTTGGCCTTCATACAGCGACTGCTGCATGTGCATGAATTCAAAATTCCCCAATGAGCCCAAATCCGCCTCATCATTCCAGAATCCGACTATGCCGTGCTGCATGCAGCCGTGGGTCCATGTGGCATGCCAATACCATTGCCTGCAAATGGGCTTGTAGAAGTCCAGATTATGCGACATCAAATGGGCCATGTAATCCACGAATGGCTTTTCACCCGGAAAAAAGATTCCCAGTTTGCGGGCCGACGCCCCCTGCGTGGTCATGGGTTCCATTTTTCCCTTGATTGTGCAGAGAATAATCCGAGGCTTCATGATGCCGGTGATTTTGCATTCCAGTTGCCGCGTCCAGTTGATCAGGGCGTCGGGGTTGGCCGCAGTATAAAGCGCTTGCGAATATTTCACCGGATTCCACCGGAATTCACCATAATGACTGGCCCCCCAGTCTTTCCAGTCAAAATCCAGAGTGAAGTTGTCAATCGGGATATCCGTGGCGCGGTATGTCTCAAGATATCCGCGCAGCAATTCCTGATTGGTGCTTAACTGGGAATTGGTAAAGCCATACGCCCACTTCGGAAACATCTCCATCATGCCGGATGTGCGCGCCAGACATTGAAACACTTTCCGCGGCTCACCAATGAATATAAATGCCGTTAAGCTGTTGGGGCGGAAATAGTGGCGGCCATAATAAGCGGCAGGCGGATTTCCGTAATAAAATCCGATCTCTTCAGGTTCTATTTGAAAATAGCCGCCATCGCAATCAACCATGATTCCATAGCCCGCGGTCGTCCAGACAAATGGCGCTCCGCCGCCGCCTTCCACGGACGCTTCAACCCGGCACGTATCCTGGTCCGTGTGGGGTCTGTTTCGTACTCGGGGCATGGGATTAAGCTTATAATTGTACGGATCTGATGAAAAGCACCCCGAATTGCGAATGCCGTAAAAATTATCCCGCTTGTTGTGCAGGAAGGAAAATCCCGTCCGCCCCTGATTTTTCGAATCAACACGAAAACCGTGTTGCGCCGTTTGCTCCAGAAGAACCTTGCCCGCGGCATTTACAATCTTAAACCGGCAGGGATTTCGACTGATTTGCACTTGAAAATCGGCGGTGGTTATCCGAATCGGATCACCGGAAATATCAATCCGGGTGGACGGATCGCCGGGCGTGTACATTTCCGGTGGAAGAACGGGCGTATGGGGATCTTCTCTTCCGTTGGCCAATAAATCCGTCCGCAGTATGCCAGGCGATGGAATCGATACCCGCAACACATCCGTGCCAAGCTCAAGATACAACACCCCGCTCCGCACGGACGCCCCCGTCACCGCGTTGGCCGCTTGCGCCGGCGATGCGGCCCGCGTCCGTCGGGTCAAAGAACTTGCCACCGCCGCCGAGGAAACTGCTTTAAGAAAATTCCGCCTGGTCGCCATCGCATGTACTCCAACAGTTTGTTCATGGGCACCGGCATATTTGCTGCAAGCCTTTGAGTTTCCAGCGCCGCCATTCCGGGCCGAGTGTATTCTAGCGGTCGGCGCGAATCAGTCCTGCCGTTGCGCAAACGATAAATATTTTTGCGCCATTGGTTGACATGCAAAATAACAATGCAATTCCGTTTTCGGTTGTTGCCGGGGCTTTGGCTTGACACTTTGGCGTTGAGTTCTTGCCGCCAGCGCCATATTCGATTAAATTCCCTGCATGATAAAAGCACCTGATCAAGCCTCTTCCGATTCTTCCAATGAACCGGCACCGCGCAACTTAACCGGTAGCGCAACGGCGCACGAAGCACCACTTTTACCGCCGCTGGCCGTGGTTAAAACTCCCTATTGCCACCTTCTGGGCTACAGTGTCGCCGGAGAGGAAACCGTCATTCAGGCCCCGGAACTCAACGTGGTATTTGACATCGGCAAGTGCCCGCGGCCCGTGCTTACAAGCGATTTCTGCCTGCTGACGCACGGACACATGGATCACAGCGCCGGTTTGGCCTATTACCTGTCGCAGCGATTTTTCCAGGGTATGACCCCGGGCACGGTGATTTGCCCCGCCGCCATAGCCGAAGCGGTTTCAGGCGTTATTAAATCCTGGACCGCCCTGGAGGGAAAAGCCATTGCCCATCGGGTGATTGGCTTGAACATCGGCGATGAATTTGAACTGCGAAAAGGATTGGTTGTCCGGGCATTTGCCACGCGGCACACCGTGCCGTCCGCAGGTTTTCTGCTTCTGGATCGGCGGGAAAAGCTCAAACCGGAATTGGCGCAGCAGGAACTGCCGGGGCATATTTTGCGCGATATGAAGGCCCGCGGGGAAAAAATCACCTACACGCTGGATGTTCCCCTGATCGCCTACACCGGCGACACGAGCATGGGGGAGACGTTGTTGCAGGATGGAGTGCGGGACGCTCGCATCCTGATCACGGAATGCACCTTTTTTGAACATGGGCACCGCAAGCGGGCCGCGGTCGGACAGCACATGCACATCAACGAATTTATTGAAGTACTGCCCAAGCTGGAAAATGAATTGGTGTTGATTTCCCATTTATCCCGCCGCACATATTTACGTTGGGCGCAAAAGCAACTGGAAAAAGCCATGGCCGGCCTGACCATCAAGCCCAAAGTGGAATTTTTCATGGATCACGCCCAAAAACTGCACGTCCGCCCCGGCAAAGCCGCCGCGTTTACACCCGTGGAACCCGAAAGCAAAGAAGACGCGCAGGACTCGTAATGCCCTAAAAATTCCCGCCGGTAAATATTGTCACGTCCTTAACAAGCAATATGGCATCGATCTAAGCGCCTCAAGCAACTTCTCCAATACAATTTGGGAACGCTAATCTGAAATTTTTCCGGGTTCTGTTCACCTCCCAAGCGGCAGCTTGCTTCCATTGCGATGCCTGTAACTGTGCAGTCGTAAAGAGCGAGGCCATCGTTTGGCGCATTATTTCAACATGGTGGGGCAAGGTGCCGGGCAGTCCGCACTGGCGGCATACGCGGTGGATTCTGCTTGGGGCGTGTGTGCGTTGAACCGTCGGGCTCCTGGTTTTCAGCCAAGCCAATCGAACTTTGGTTTTCACCGCGCGGCTGCATGGATCGCATGGAATGGCGCTTACACCGGCACTGGGGCCGGCTGATCGCGGACCGTGTCAGCCTAAAAGATTTGCCGTAAAAAGGCGATGCTTTTTCGTGCGGCCAATATTGGCTGGTCGGGATGGGTATAGAGTTCCACAGTGAGAAATCGGTCATATTCAATGGCCATCAAGGCCGTTTTCAACGCCCGCCAATTCAGATCGCCTTCACCGGGTATCAGGTGATAATGCTTGCGGGCGGGAATGTCTTCAATATGGCAATTCCAGATTCGCCCGCGAAGAAGCTTTAATATCGCCGGAATCTTTTCGCCCAGCACCACTGAATGGCCAATATCCAGATTGGCTCCCAGCAGCGGGCAGTTGATATCGTCCATGAGCTGTTTCAATTCCGTTGCCCATTCAATAAACAGCATCGGCTCGCATTCCATGCCGACGCGGATATTAAGTTTTTCAGCACGGTCCAATATGGGCTTGAGGCCTTCAATCAATTGCGCCATGGCCTTTTCCGGAGGCATGGTGGGAAGCGCCTTGCCGCTGGTAATGCTGATATTCTCGGCCCCCACCGCGTGCGCAAATGCCAGCGTGTTGAGAATCATTTTTTTCCGCGCGGCACGCAGACCGGGCAACGGCGAAATCAGCGATGGTTCAAAAAATGGCTCCGGCGGTGCGTGTCTCCAGTAGCCGAAGGTGCAGTTCGCGTTGACATTGCTGACACGAAGATTGTGTTTCTCCAATTGCCGTGCCACTGCCAGCGCCTCAGCGGCGACAAACCTGCCCGGATACCAGTGCGGTTTATCGGCCAGAATTTCCACGCCGGAATATCCGGCGGCGGCAATTTCCCGTATCGCCCGGCCGAGGGACATGCGGGTGAATGCATTGGTTGAAAAAGCCAGTTTCATGGGTCCTCCACGTTTTGGGCCGCCCCCGCGCCCAATGATTGGTGCTAATTATCCAGTAAGTCCAGTGCCTCACGCATCTGTCCGGCCAGATGGGCATCGCCGGACTTTTCGGCAACGGGAATTCCGGACTCAAATTTCTCGCGGGCTGCGGCAACTTTTCCCTGCTGCACCAAAGCCCTCCCACAGGCGAAATAGGCCGCGGCATAATTGGGGTCTATCTGGAATATGGCATTCAATTGCTCGATTGCCGCATCCAACTGATCCCCTTTCATGTATTCCAGAGCCAAACCATAGCGCACGAAGCAATCATTTCCGTCACCATCCAGAAGTTTGAGTAATTTTTCAATTCGTTGTGCGTTCAAGCGAACCATCCTTTGCCATGCCGCGCGTGTCTTCCGGAAGGGTTTATTGGGTCAGCACCAGATTATCGCGGTGAATGACTTCTTCATACCATGTGTCCCGCGCCAGCAGTGCCTTGAAACTGCTGGTCTTCTGCCCTTTTATTTTTTCCACTTCCTCCCGGCTGTAATTGCTCAGGCCGCGCGCAACAATCTGGCCGTGCGAATCCGTCACCGCCACCGCGTCACCCTGGGCAAAATCCCCCGCCGCCGCCGTAATACCGCGGGCCAACAATGATTTATTGTTTTTTAACGCCTTGATCGCCCCATCATCA
>JAJYZY010000141.1 GCA_021799715.1 Planctomycetota bacterium
GCAAGGAGTTCACAGGACTGCTTGGCAAAATCCATCTGCGAAAGCCCTTCGCCGCCGTTGCGCATCCAGTTCATATAAAGCGTGCGTACAAATCCTTTGGAGTCATGTTCCACGCCCAGGCAGCGCGGCACGCGGTCGGCGAATGGTTTGGGCAGATCGCGCTGCAGAATTTTGAGCATGGCGGCTTCACGCGTCAGGAAAACGGGAAATATTTTTTCGGTAAATTTCATGGCGCGGCGGCGTATATCATCCAGTGAAGCGTCCGGGAATTTGGAACGCAGGCGCGAAACAACCCGATCCACCGTGGGCACCTGTTTCACAACAACATATTTTTCCTGCTCCATATCCTTGCGGCCCAGATGAACATGGTACGTGAAACGTTCGGTGGATTCACCGGGCTTCAGCAGGTGCACTTTGCGGGCCACAAGATAATAAACCGGCTTTCCCAGCCCCGGTATGGACATGCCCAGAATCGGCGTGCGGACGCTCTGCGGCTGGCCTTCCAGGATAAAGCCCTCCCAACGGGTGAAGCGCTGGGCAATTTCATTGACCAGCAGTTGGTTGGGGGAGACCATAATCGCCCGTCCACCCCAACGCAGATTGGGAAACACATCTTCGGGTGAAAGGGCCGTTTCCGCCGGTAAAAACAGGTGATATGGCAGGCCGCGCGCGGTGTTTTCCATGCCGTGCGCCAGGCTGCCGGTGTATTCCGCATCGCGCGCGAAAACCTTGTTCTGGATGAGCTTGACGGCGGTGGATTTGTCCGCCAGGGATTGCAGGCGTTCGAGTTTAGCTTTTCGGTCACTTTTCAGAGCCATAACGTCACCAACCTTTTTACATATCTGTCGCGACACAATCCGCAATCCGCGGCCACGGTTCTTCCGGTCTGCACGACTTCTCCGCCCGGACCGGTAGCTGGCGCAGCCAAGCCACCATTCCTTTATCGGAGGCAAACACATCGGCCATGAGATTTTTAACCGGGGATTTCTCCGCCACGTCCGAATAATTGTTATATCGTGGTTATCGGAATAATTCATGCACTTTTTGATGTGGCGAAAATTGTGGGTCATGGTTCATGGCGGGCGCAAACAATGGTTGTCCAAAATTTGGGATATCGGTTTGATGCGCCGCGGCACAACGCCGGTTGCCATGAATTCCATGTCCGCAGATTTGCGGGCTGTATGAATGCGGAGCAATGGTTTCCGCGCGGGCCATGAGTGTTTATTTTGCCGCGGTTGCAATGAATGTTCGTACTTCGCGGGCCAATTTTTTCCGCATTGGCGCGGGGTGATAAACCATGTGACCGCCGCGGAAAAATACTTCGTGTATATTGGCTTGCAGTTTGCGGCTCAGATCAAGATGGTTCATGGTGTAGATGGTTCCGAAAAAGGGCGTGGCCAAATCGAAGTAGCCGCTGCACACCAGCACTTTCATAAAGGGGTTGCGGATCATGGCGCGTTGGAGATTATCCGTAACGTAAAGAAAACCCATGCCACCACCGCCAAAATGCCAGGGGTAGACATCACTGGAGAGTGTTTTGTAAGGCAGATTGTTGCGATATTTCAGATCTTCACGGACATATTGGTCAAAAGCACTGGTAAACGGCGGGATAAACCGCGACATCGCCGGGTCATAGGAAGCCTGGCCACCGGTGGGATTGGGGTTGTAGCCGGTCAAGCGCGTATCCATTCGACCGATGACTTTGCGTTCATTGCGCAACAGCGCTTGTTCAAAAAGTCCGGGTCCAATGCGTAAATTGGCCAGCAGGCATTCGCGTTCGGATAAGCCGGTATAGCGTGCCAGCGTGGCGGCGACGGCATGGCGCTGTGCCGTGGTCAGGCTGCTGCCCCGTGCGAGGGCTGAAATGTAATTTGTAAGTGCCCAGTGTTCCACTTTTTTCAGTGTGCGGTGGAAGTGCTTTTCGAGTTCCGGCGAAAGTTTGTGATGATACCATGCCGCGGCGGTGTACGACGGGAGAAAAAGCGGGTACGGCGTGTCATTGCCGAAGTTGGGTTCAAGAATCTGGAAATTCAAGGCGCAGGAAATCAGAATCACGCCGTTGAGGGTCATTCCGTCATGTTCTGACAGATAATCAGCCAGTCCACAGGCCCGGGTGGTTCCATAGCTTTCACCGGCCAGGAATTTTGGAGAACCCCAGCGTTGATACATGGTGGTGTAAAGCCGGATAAATGAAGCGACCGAGGCAATATCATTCCGCACGCCGTAAAATTTTTGGCCCGACACGCCCGGTTCCGGATGGCTGAATCCGGTGCCGACAGGATCCACAAAAACCAGGTCCGATGCATCAAGCCAGGTCTGATGATTGGCGACAAGCTTATACGGCGGCGGGGTCACGTTGCCGTTGGGCGTTAATGCCACGCGCACAGGCCCGGCGCACCCCAGGTTCAGCCAAACGGATGCCGCGCCGGGACCACCATTAAATAAGAAGGTGATGGGGCGTTTATCGCGCTGGGCGGCGGCACTGATACCGGGCCTGGGGTCTTTGGTATAGGCGATAAAAAAAATTCTGGCCTGCACTTTGCCGTTGCTTTTCATTGGCATGTAGCCGGTGGTTACCGTGTAGTTCAGTACTTTTTTATTTATGGTAATGTGGGCGTGCACGACGGATATGGCGTTGGGATCGGATTTTGGTAAATGCCCTTGCACAGAAGTCGTCTGGGCATGTTGCGTTGGCGGCTTGCCGGTGGTTGGGGCGGCGTGTGCCGAATTGCCCATTGCCATGGTGCCCGCCAAGAATAATATGCCATAAAATGGTACCGCCAATCGCATAGGTAACAACTCCACCATCGTGTTTAACGAGAAACCACGGGAAGGTATACGGCCAACGGCTGGGATGAGCAAGCGTTGGGATAATTATTTGCTTTCATTTCTACCCCGGGTAGCATATCATCTATACGTAAAGCGGAGTATTAAGGTTTTGTGAGAAATTCATAATGAAAAGACTTCTCGACGGCATTGAATCACCAGCGGACATCAAACGCCTGACGGTGGATCAGTTAACCCAATTGGCCGGGGAAATCCGCGAAACGATTGTTACGACTGTCGGAGCCAACGGCGGTCACCTTGCGCCAAATTTAGGCACGGTGGAAATTATTCTGGCATTGCACGCCGTATTTGACATGCCGCGCGACCGTCTGCTGTGGGATGTCGGTCACCAGTGTTATCCCCATAAACTCATTACCGGACGATATAAAAATTTTTCCTCTCTGCGAAAAATGGGGGGCGTTTGCGGTTTCCCCGACCCCAGTGAAAGCCAATATGATTTATTCAGTGTTGGCCATGCGGGAACGGCCGTCAGCACGGCGGTGGGCATGGCGCGGGGCGATGCGCTGTTGAACCATGACACACGGGTGGTGGCATTTGTGGGTGATGCGTCAATTGTCAACGGCGTGGCCTTTGAGGGCTTGAACAATGCCGGTACGCTGAAACGGCAAATGCTGATCATTCTCAATGACAACTCCATGAGCATCAGCGAGCCGCAGGGGGCTTTCGCCGGTTATCTCGAACATCTGCGCGTGACGACAACCTATGACGAAGTGAAGCGCCGGGTGCAGGAACTTCTGGATCGCATACCGTATGGCCAGCAGATTTGCGACATCGGCGCGCATGTCAAACAGGGAATCAAAAACGCCATTGCGCCGGGACATATTTTTGAAGACCTGGGGTTGAAGTACTTCGGCCCGGTGGACGGCCACGATCTGCCGGGATTGATGGAAAAACTTAACGAATTGAAAAATCTGAACGCGCCGGCGGTTCTGCATATTAAAACCGTCAAAGGCAAAGGATATGAATGGGCATGTGAAGATCCCACGACTTTCCACAGTCCCAAGCCGTTCCGAGTGGAAGGCTGCCGGGTGGTGATGAACCAGGGTTCGGGGCGATCGTGGACGGCGGCCTTTGCCGATGCCATGACCAATCTGTGCCGCAAGCACGCCAATGTGGTGGGAATAACCGCGGCGATGCCGGACGGCACGGGAATGATCAAACTCAAACCGCTGTTTCCGGATCGATATTTTGACACGGGAATTTGCGAAAGCCACGCCGCGGCGATGGCGGCGGGGATGACCAAGGCCGGATTGCGACCGGTGGTGGCGGTATACAGCACGTTTCTGCAGCGCGCTTTTGACCAGGTGTTTCAGGAAGTGTGTTTGCAGGGATTGCCGGTGATATTCTGCTGTGACCGCGCGGGTCTGGTGGGGGATGATGGTGCGGTGCACCACGGATTTTGTGATTTATCCTTTTTGCGCAGCCAGCCCGGCATTGTGTTGATGTCGCCGTCGGATGAGCGGGATTTAATCGGGGCTTTGGACTTTGCCGTGGCGCAGGAATCGCCGGTGCAAATTCGCTATCCGCGTGATAATTGCCCGGCGGAACCACTGGGTGAGGCAGTTCCATGGAGCATTGGCAAGCAGGGCGGCAAATCGCGCGTGCTGAAAGCCGGAGACGACGCCACGTTTATTGCTTACGGATCGGTGGCGATGCAGGCTCTGTCCGCGGCGCAACTTCTTGAAAATGATGGATTAAGTGTGGGCGTTGTCGATGCCCGTTTCTGCAAGCCCCTGGATAGCGCGATGCTGCGGGAGGTGTTTGCGGCGGGCCGGCCGATTATTACCGTGGAAGATCATTCGGTGGTTGGCGGCTTCGGTTCGGCGGTGTTGGAATATGCGCAGGCCAACGGGCTGGATGGTCGGCTGGTGACGCGAACGGGATTGCCGGATCGGTTTATCCGCCATGCCAGCCGGTCGGAGCAATTCAAGGAAATCGGGCTGGACCCGGTTGGGTTGGCCGCTACGGTGCGGGATGCGATCAGTCGGCATGCCGCATCAAATGCCGGGGAAATCAAGGAACCCGCAATGCCCGCGCGCAAGGCCCGCCCCGCCCGACTGCGGGATTAATGCCGCGGCGTTGCATCGGATGCAACTCCGGATGACAATGGTATTGTGAATCCAGACCGCGACCCACAGCAGATACTTGTCATCATGCCGACATGGCTGGGTGATGGCGTTATGGCCACGCCGTTTTTACGGTCGCTGCGTCTTTTATATCCCGCGGCACGGATTGCCGCTTTGGCCAAATCCCTGGTTCAGCCAGTGCTATCCGGATTGCCGCTGATTGATCAGGCATTGCCGTATGTCACAGATAAAAATGGTCGAATCAACGTTGGGCAAACTGCCGCGACTTTGCGCCAGAGCCAGTTTGATCTTGCGGTGATATTGCCCAACAGTTTTCGATCAGCTTTTCTGGCTTGGCGGGCCGGCATTCCCCGCCGTCTGGGGTACAACCGCGACGGCCGGCGGCTGTTGCTGACAGATTGTATTTCTCCGGTGCCGCGCCATGAGTATGAAGTTCGCCTGACCATTCAGCGCCGCGCGGTGCGGGAAGCAATTGCCGCGGACCGCTGGCCCAGCGCTGCGCCGGTGTTAAGAGATATTCAGGCCATTCCCGGTTGGTATGTGAAACTGTGTTCCTGGAACAGTTACCAACCCTTGTCGACTATAGAATATTACATGACCCTGGGCGGCTATCTTGGCAGCCCAAACATGGATAAGTCCATGACCCTGGGCATTACCGACGGTGAACGCGCTGAGGCATCCATGGCCCTGGCGCAAGCCGGAATATCTTCCGGGGCACCGTATATGATGCTGTTTCCCGGCGCGCACTTTGGTGCGTCAAAATGCTGGGAACCCGAGCGGTTTGCGGCCGTTGCCGCAACTGTGGCGGAAAACCGAATCCGTCCGGATGC
>JAJYZY010000142.1 GCA_021799715.1 Planctomycetota bacterium
ACGATTATGCTGGTGCAGGTGTCTTATGTCCATGCAACCGCTGTGTTCCGTCCTTTTTTTTACGATGCGAGCCGATCAGGGGCGTCGTTGCGTGCTGAGCGAGTGCGACGTTTCGTACTATCGGCTGATTAACGGTGCATCTAAAATGAACCGTTTCTTATGTTGAGTCGCGAAGTTTGCCCGTCAGCCCTAAAATGCCGTTATGAAGAACTCGTTGGCTACCATTGGTTTATTCCGAAGCGTCTTTCTTGTGGCGATCATGGCCTTTTTTGTGTCATCGGCACGCGTGGTTGTTTTCGCCAAGGCCGTTGAGCCGTCCGCCCCAAAAGGTCCTTCCATGCCGCGACTTATCGCCTTGCCGCGGTTAATTGCCGCAGGCAGCAAAGATCGGTTATGGCTGACGGTTCCGTCCAAGTCAATCAAGCCGCAGTCGGGTCCGCAATTTACGCTCTTGTCCCATACCCTCAACGCCCGCAACGGCAATGCCGCACTGTGGCGGCAGGTCTCCATGGGCGCGTTTACCGGTTATCCCGTTTGTGCCCTGGCGGTTGAAAATCCGGCCGGTGGAGCCATGAAACAGGGCGTTTACCTTTTTTTTCAAAATAATTATGGAGTGTGTTTCGGGCTTAAAGAATCCATAAGTTTGCCATCGATGAACGGGGACTTGTTTCCTGTTTCCGTAGCGGGTGACAATGGTAACGTGTATCTTCTGGCGTATGGCACCGTGGCCGGCAATAACAACCGCGTCATATCGCCCGTTCGCAAATTAATGTCACATCTGGATGCTCTGTCCAGTGAGATGATGGCAACTCCCAGCACATCGGCGGTCCATTCAGCGGGTTCGCCGACAACGTTGAAAAATAAACAAACTGGCACTACCGCCGGCCGCGGGGTGCCGATGGCTGTTATGCGGAAAACAGCGGTGAGCGTGACCACCGTGGCGGCCAAAGCTTCGGCGGTGCCGGAAATAGCCACGGTCAAAGTTGCCGCGCCGGCGCAAGCTTCCGGTCCACGTATGACAGCGCCTATGCCCGCGTGGCATTTACTGCGGCTGCGGGACAATCGCTGGAGCGAACTGCCGGCACCGGTGTTGCCCGCGCATATCTCCAATTCCCTGATCCTGGGCCGCATCGTTCTGATGGCGATTGACAAACGCTTGGTGCTATTTCAATTGACCTCCGGCAATGCGCTGGCCGGCCAATCTTTTGATACGCAGCTTGCTGCAAGCGTCTGGAAGTCCATGCCGACCGTGCTTCTGCCGCACCCGGCGCATCTAATTCTGGGTGTTCCGTTTCGCCGACGGGGTGTGCTGGCATGGGCATCATCCGGCGGCGCGGGTAGAACCGATGTCAATGGCCTGTTGGTGGGGTTCTCGGATCATGGACGTATTGAACTTACCCGCTGGCAAAAGCCGCTGGTTTCCGCTTCTGTCGCCAGCGCTGCCGGTGATATTGCCATGGGGCGCGACGGCGATTGTTTTTCCATTTTCCTGCGTGGAGCAAAACTCACGCAGTACACATTTAACCTTTCCCCCCGGTTGCTGCAGGGACCGGAGCCTATTGTTCCATTGGCAAACGTAACCCAGGTTCCCGGTGATTATGAACGGTTGATTCTCGCGGCACTGATTGTGCTTCTCGCCCTATCCGTGTGGCGGCGCAAGGAACCATTCGGCTCGCTCAAGGTAAGCTCGCAATTTCAGGTCGCCCGCCTGTACCGCCGCTTTGGTGCCGCTGGAATTGATCTGGCCGTTGCGGCGGTAGTAATCATGCTGGTGTTTCATCTATATTCCCGGCAGGATTGGGTAAAAATTGCCGCGGCCTCCCTGGACTTGTTGTTTAATCCACAAAATCTCTTAAAAGCACCGCAGTTTCTCTGGCTCCTGGCCATTTACGAGATTCACGTCACCGTTGCGGAGCTGATTTTTGCCCGATCTCTGGGCAAGTGGATTCTGGGACTGCGTGTTGTGGATATGTCCGGGCAAAGGCCTGGATTCGTACCGTTGCTGACGCGGAATTTATTCCGTATACCCGAACTCATTGCCATTGTCGTGCTGGTATTTATGTTCGTATCAACGGATCGCCAGCGGATTGGTGATATTCTCGCGCGGACCGTGGTGGTGCAGGATATGAACGACCCGGAAAAAAAAATGTGAACCAGCGGCGGAGACCTTTGCGATGAGGATAAAAAACCTGGTTTTCTTCGGTGGCTGCCTGGTCTGGCCGCGCAAGCCATGGCGGTGCGATTAATGCCGCTTATTTTCGTTTGAAGCGTGCCGCAGGCCGGGTCCGCCGCCGGTGATGACCGGTCTCGGGGAATAATGAAGAAAGGTAAAACAGCGATGTCCCAACCAATGACAATTGAACAATTTCAAAATCATATTCGTGATAAATATTCCGCCCGTGATATACAACGTGGTTCCGCGCCGACATTCATGTGGCTGATCGAGGAAGTCGGCGAGTTGGCGACGGCACTGCAAGGCGATGATCGGAACAATCAGGAGGAGGAATTTGCGGATGTTGTGGCATGGCTGTGCACATTGGCCAATATCCACGGAATCAACCTTACCGCCGCGATAGAGAAAAAATATTTTCAATCCGGCGGCCCGCGCGGCTTTAAATGATGCGTCCCGCTTTCCGGCAGAGAAAACACTGGAACTGACGCGGGGTATGAAGTTGCCGTTGCACCGGGATGAATTCGTGCCCGGGCGTGGACTGGCCAGCGCGACGTTTTTGCGGCGTTTTGCCAATGGTGCTTTCTTATCCAAATTGAAAAATATTTTCCCCGCCACAACAATCTGAAATGGCGGCGGGCCGAGGCGAAGGCCGGATTTACCCACAAGCCGAATTTTCCATAACCGCTCCGCACGACGATGTAATGTGCGGTCAGTGCCTCGCTTTTGAGTCGCCGCATTTCGATGGCGGTGGGAATTCCGGGTTCCGGAAACCAGCTTAGCGGCATAAACATGCCCTTGGGCATCCATGGCAGATAGCCATTGGAGAGTATTAATGTACGGCGCCCCCGCACTTTTTGCGCTACATAGCGCCATTGGGCAGCCTGCTGCGGGTAAGCCCAGAGATAGCCGGTTTGAGCGCTCCGCACTTTACCGTGCCAGCACCAAAAGGTAATGCCGGTGCTGCGGGCCTGACTGCAAACCGCCAGTATTCCCAGCACCGCCGCCATTTGTACCTGCCGGGCATGGCAGCGGCTGATCACCAGGGCCGTGAACAACACGGGCAGATACGAATAGTATTCCCAGGAATATTTCCAGCCATAAAATCCCAGCACAAAAGTTATATGCATCAGGGCAATGCAAAGCGCTGTTTCCCGCAATCTACCGATGCCAGGAACCCAACGGGGGGTCCGGCCGTCAATTTTCGTTGCGTGCGATCGCTTCAGGCCGATATGTTTCACGCCTTGGGTGCCAACCAGCAGTACCCATATTAACAGCGCGGTCATCACCAGCCAGATTCCAGCCGGGGTGATGATATAGTAATACCATGGATGAAACGCGGGCGACCAGAATTGTAAACCGCTGCCGGAGAAAAAGCCGAAATGCGTATCCTTGTAGGTTCGCATCCCGGTGATCGGAACAATTGTCAGCAGCAGGGATCTGACACCAAAACGCCAGATCATCGCGGCAGCCATCAGCAGTCCGGTTGCCATTGCCGGGGCCGTGCGCCGCAACAACCCGGAAATGTTGCGCTCATGGCCGTACCAGTCCACAATTGTCGAGATAACCAGCAGCAGCCCGTAAACATAGGCCATGGATGGTTTAACAAATACACATGCGGTGCAAATTGCCAACGCCCGCTCCCGTCGTCCCGAGGCCTGTTCCGCAATGGCCCACAGCAGCAGCAGGGCCTCCAGCGGGTGGGTAAGCGTGAGATAACTTGGCATGACGGCGACGGGCAACGCAAGAAATAAAAACCACAGGGCCGGTCGTGTCAGTTTCATCGCCACAGCAAAACGGGCGATCGCCACGGCCATAAGCACTTCCATGATGGCCGTCATGATTAAAAAGGCTGCGGGAGTCCGGCCCAACAGGGCAAAACCCCAATGCGCGACGATCAGGCTGGCCAGGCCATGGGTATAGCCAAAGTCGATCCCCGGTTTCATTCCCATGGAAATCAGCAGATCGCCCTTTAATGCGGTGCCCGGATCAAAGAAAGAAAATAATGTCCAGCCGGCGATCCGGGGCAACTGCCAAATCTGCAACAGCAGCAGCAACACCGCCAGACCCGCGGCCAGCGTCCGGACTTTGCGCCGGGAGTCCGGAGCCAAGGCATGGATGGTGTCACGCGATTTTTCAGCGGCACGCGAACTTGAATGTAGCGAAACCATTTTCATATCGGGAATTCTAACGGAAATATCGGCACGCATGGCCCATGCGCTGCCAAGGCGGCAACCGCATGACGCGATCAGGGGATAACAAGCGGGCGTGGCAAGTTTTCCGGGCAGCCGGCAAAATCGATTGCGTAGATGCCGTCGCCAGTGGGATCGCCGGGCGTGGAAACACGCACCCCGGAGGCCTGCATGGATTTATTGCCACACCCATTCGGCCGGCCAACGCCGGCGGTGATTGTGGGGTAGCCGCCGCTCGGATAGACTTGAACAGATTGACGACGAACGGCACATAAGAATCAGGGATGCGATGGAAAACCCCACCATCATAACCTCATACCACGCCAAGTATTTTGCTCACGAGCTGACCAAACGGTGCTCGTCAGACAACATCGAAAAACTCGCTGGAGCGCTGGTTGATGCCCAAGTGGACCTCAATCCCCATCAGGTTGATGCGGCCCTTTTTGCTTTCCACTCCCCGTTGTCCAAAGGAGCGATCCTGGCGGATGAGGTTGGGCTGGGCAAAACCATTGAGGCCGGATTGGTTCTGTCGCAAAAATGGGCCCAACGCCAGCGGCGTATACTCATTATCACACCGGCCAACCTGCGCAAACAATGGTATCAGGAAATGCGGGAGAAATTCTCCCTCCCGTGCGCCATACTGGAAACCCGTTCCTATAACGAAGCGATTAAACAAGGCCGCTTTCGTCCGTTCGAGATTCCTGAAGCCATGCTCATCTGCTCGTATCAGTTCGCCTGTGCCAAAGCCGGCGACATCCATGCGATCTGCTGGGATCTGGTGGTTATTGATGAGGCGCACCGGCTGCGCAATGTCTACAAGCCCGGCAATATCATCGCCAATACCCTCAAACAAGCTCTTGCCGACGTGCCAAAACTCCTGCTCACGGCCACGCCGCTGCAAAATTCACTCATGGAACTTTATGGCTTGGTCAGTTTTATCGATCCTTATGCTTTTGGTGATCCAAAAAGCTTCCGCGAGCAGTATTCCAATCTCGACGGCCCCGATGCGTTCAATATGCTCAAAGCCCGGATCAAACCCTTCTGCCGGCGCACCCTCCGCCGGCAGGTGACCAGCTACATCCCTTACACCAAACGGCACCCCATGTTGCAGGAATTTACACCGGATGAAAGCGAAGATCGGCTTTACAACTTGGTGTCGGAATATTTGCAGCGTGATAACCTCCAGGCTCTGCCTGCCGGCCAGCGATCCCTGATGACACTGGTGCTGCGTAAATTACTCGCCTCATCCAGTTTCGCTATCGCCGGTGCCCTGGATACCCTCATTGGCCGGATGAAGGCAAAATTAACCATCAGCGAACCCGCCGAGGCTCTGTCCGACCAACTTGAGGGCGATTATGAAGCATTGAATGAAACCGCCGAGGAA
>JAJYZY010000143.1 GCA_021799715.1 Planctomycetota bacterium
TGATTGCGATCAGCGGAGTGCCGGGGTTGGCGGCACACCCTCGCGCCGCATGGGGACAAACAACGGCCACGATGTTGACGCTTTTCGGCTCAGTCCTTGGCCTTATCGCGGGATTCATGACGTTGGGCACCGGGCATGTTTCCATGGCCTGGCTTCCGGGTATATGGCCGGGGTTGCCGCTGCAATTCCGGATGGATGCTCTTTCGGCCTTTTTTACCGTGCTGATTTTTTTAATGGCCGGGGCTGGTTCGGTATACGGACAGGGTTATTGGCGGCAGTCGGAACATCCGACAACGGGACGGAAACTGCGATTTCTTTACGGTTTGCTGGTGGCGTCCATGGTGCTGGTAACACTGGCGCATGATGCCCTGAGCTTTCTGTTGGCGTGGGAAATCATGGCCTTGACAAGTTTTGTTCTTATTGCCACCGAAGACCACAAACCGGAATGTCGGCAGGCTGCGTGGGTTTATTTTGTGGCCACGCATATTGGCACGTTGGCGTTATTTGCGATGTTCGCCCTGATGCATGACGCATCCGGAGCATTTCTGCTTGTACCAGTTCCACCGACCACCGCTTTGAGTCTGGAGACCGCCATTTTTCTTTTAGCGATCTTTGGCTTTGGACTTAAAGCGGGGATTATGCCGCTGCATTTCTGGCTGCCCGGCGCACATGCCAACGCCCCAAGTCACATCTCGGCACTGTTGTCAGGCGTATTGCTGAAAGTGGGCATCTATGGCCTGCTACGAATTTTGACGCTTCTGCCGGATCCACCCGCAGGATGGGGCGTTCTGATATTAATACTGGGCACGATTAGTGCGGTCCTGGGTGTGTTGTTTGCGCTTGGCCAGCACGACATCAAGCGGTTACTGGCCTATCACAGCATTGAAAATATCGGCATTATTCTCATGGGGCTGGGCGTAGCGATGATCGGTATTTCTATCCATCGGCCAGTCTGGGTGGTGCTGGGAATTGCCGGATGTTTGCTGCATGTATGGAATCACGGCTTATTTAAATCGCTGCTGTTTTTTTCCGCGGGGTCCGTGGTTCACGCCGGCGGCACGCGCGATATTGATTCGCTCGGCGGACTGGCGCAACGTATGCCTTGGAGTGCGGGACTATTCCTGATCGGAGCCATTGCGATTTGCGGGTTACCGCCGTTGAATGGCTTTATCAGTGAATTACTGGTGTACCTTGGATTACTTCGGTCGGCGGCCAATGCGACAGCAGGAGGTTGGGCTGCGGTCGCATTGGGAGCCGTTGCGCTGGCGGTCGTGGGCGCTTTGGCGGTAGCGTGTTTTGTGAAAGTGTTTGGCGCGGTATTTTTGGGATTGGGGCGAACCCCGGCGGCCGCTGGAACACATGAATCGCCCGTAGCCATGACGGCACCCATGGTGGTGCTGGCGGCCGTGTGTGCCACGATCGGTATCGTGCCGCTACTGGTCATTGTGCCGCTAGGCCATGCGGCCGCAGCGTGGGCGGGCAATGGGGCGGTGGCCACCGACGTAGCGGGTGCGCTGCCATGGGGAATGTTGACGATAATTTCCGCCGGTTTTGCCGTAGCACTGGTGATACTTGGTATAGCGCTGCGGACAGCCAAGCGCCATGCCACGGCGACAAGCGTCCCGACATGGTCGTGCGGCTACAACAGCCCGAGCAGCCGAATGCAATATACCGCCGCCTCTTTTGCACAACTGCTGGTGGGCTTGTCACGATGGGTTCTGCGGCCCGTGACGCATGGTAAACAGCCGCAGCAACTATTCGCCGAAACGGTCCAGCGGAATACCCACGTCCCGGATTTTGTCACGGATCGCGCGGGATTTAAGGCGTGGAATCAATTTAAGCAATGGCTCATGCCGGCGCGCCGGTTGCAACAGGGCAGCGTGCAGCAATATCTGCTGTATATGTTGCTGGCACTTTTTTTATTGCTGGCCTCACTGATTCCGGTCGAGGCCATCCTGACGCATGTGATGGGGCGATAAAAGAGATGATGGAAAGTTTTATTTGTTTATGAATATCGCACTATACTTAATGCTTGCCGCACTTCTTTGCATGGCCCTATCCGGTGTGCCGGGATTGTTCTTCAGCCGACGCAACATGGCGGGACAACGGATGGCCATGCTGTTGAATTTACTGGCGACGCTGCTGGGCATTGCGGCGTTGATCGCGTTTGCTTCCGGCGGATATCACAGCGTCAGCATGGCGTGGCCGTGGGCACTTCCCTGGGGCGGGTTGGCCTGGGGGCTGGATGTCATCACCGCCTTATTTCTCCTGCCGATTCTGGTGATTTCGACGTTAGGTGCCATGTATGCTTTGGGATACTGGAAGCAGACACAACACCCGGGCAATGGGCGCAAACTGCGCTTCTGCTGGGGACTGATGAATGCCGGAATGATGATGGTGGTGCTGGCGCGGGACGGCGTGCTATTTTTGATGGCGTGGGAAATTATGGCCTTGGCCGCCTTTTTTCTCATTACGACCGAAGATCATGATCCATGCGTCCGCGAGGCAGGCTGGATTTATCTCATTGCGGCACATATTGGAATGATTGCACTGGTCGCAATGTTTGTACTTTTACGCTGGGCGACGGGATCATTTGATCTGTGGCTTACGATTCCTGCGCCGGCAGCGCAGGGTAGCGCGGCGGCGATATTTTTATTAGCTCTGTTGGGATTTGGACTTAAGGCGGGGATTATGCCGCTGCATGTGTGGCTGCCCGGTGCCCATGCCAATGCGCCAAGTCATGTTTCCGCATTGTTTTCCGGGGTGATGTTGAATATGGGTATTTATGGACTGGTGCGCGTCGGGGAAATACTCGCCGTGCCCCCGCTGTGGTGGGGTATTACGCTGCTGATTCTCGGTGCCGGATCGGCGGTGGCGGGCATGATCTTTGCGGTTTGCCAGAATGATTACAAGCGATTATTGGCGTACAGCAGTATTGAAAACATGGGAATCGTCACGATTGGTCTCGGGCTGGCGCTGATCGGAAGATCGACCCATCGACCGGATTTAATTTTGCTGGGATTGGGCGGAGGGTTGTTTCACATTCTCAATCATAGTTTATTTAAGCCGCTGTTGTTTATGGGCGCGGGCAACATTCTGCACGCCACGCACAGCCGCAACATGGATTCGCTTGGCGGATTGGCGGGAAAAATGCCCGTGACCGCCGGATTATTTTTTATTGGTGCCCTGGCCATCTGCGGCCTACCCGGACTGAATGGGTTTTTAAGCGAATGGCTGATTTATCTGGGCCTGTTGCGCACGGCCGTGGTGGCGCACGGCGGCACATGCGTTTGGATTTCGCTGACGGCTCCGGCGCTGGCGGCCACCGGAGCCTTGGCGGTGGCGGGTTTTGTGAAATTATTCGGTTCGGTGTTTCTGGGAGTTAGACGATCGGCGGATGCGGATCATGCCCATGATCCAGGTGCCGGCTCGCTGGCACCTATGGGGATTCTGGCTTTGGGGTGCGTCGCCATGGCGTTGTTCCCCAATGGCATCGCAGTGTTTCTGGTGCGGGCGGCGCACGAATGGGCACCAAAAATGATTAACACTGGAAATTCCATTGAATCATTGACGCCGTTACATGAAATGGCCCTCTTGAATGCGGTGCTGCTACTGGCCGCCGTCGGCATACTGATGGCATTCTGGATCGGGCGCAAAAAAAACTCCACCGATGCGATTCCCACATGGAGTTGCGGCTACACCCGGCCTGTAAGGCGGATGCAGTACACTGGGGCGTCGTTCTCCCGAATGCTTTCGCAGTTGTTCGCATGGATGATTCCTGTAAAGCCTTTCATGCCGCCAAAAGGCGGCTATTTTCCGCAGCCGGCAGAATTGACGCAGGACGCACCGGATACGGTGCTGGATCGCGGATTAATTCCCGGATTTGCCTGGATGCAACGGCTGCTTATGCGTTTGAGGCCTCTGCAGAATAAGCCGGTAAATGTGTATCTGGTGTACATGCTGGCGATTCTGCTGGTGCTGCTGCTGGCGCTGCGTTTCTAAGGCTTCGAGTATGTGGTCATGTAAGACTTAAGGATTTCTCATGCTTCATCATGTCATAAACATTCTGATACATTCAGCCCTGTTGCTGGCGATGCCGCCACTGCTGCCTGGGGTCATCAACAAAACCAAGGCCTTTTTTGCCGGGCGCAAAGGCCCGCCTCTGCTGCAACCTTACTTTGATATTTTCAAGCTGTTGCGCAAGGGCATGGTTATCAGCAGCACGACAACGTGGATATTTAAGGCGGCACCGGTCGTGACGCTGGCTGCCACACTGCTGGCGGGGCTGCTGATTCCCTTCGGACCGTTTGCCGCTCCCATTCACTTCACCGGCGATGTTATTCTGTTTGTGTATCTCTTTGGCCTGGGGCGATTTTTCACCACTTCCGCGGCCTTGGATACGGGATCATCCTTTGAGGGTATGGGTGCCGCACGCGAGGTGACCTTTGCCTGTCTTTCGGAGGCGGCGGTTCTCCTGGGCCTGCTGGTGCTGGTGCGGCTATCCGGAAGTTTCAGCTTAACACCGATGCTATTGGCACCACTGGCTCATCGGCCTGAAGCACCGGTGCTCCTGGCCGCGGCGGGATTATTTATCGTGCTGCTGGCGGAAAATTCACGCATTCCCGTGGATGATCCCAATACCCACCTTGAATTAACGATGATTCATGAAGTCATGGTTCTGGATAACAGCGGACCGTTGCTGGGCCTGATTCATTATGGCGCGGCCATGAAACTTTTTGTTTTAAGCGATCTGGTGTTACATCTGCTGGTGCCGTTTCACATCGGCGTACCCGCCGCGGATTGGGTACTGTTCATCGCGGAAATGATCGCCATGGCCGGCGTCATTGGTGTGGTGGAGTCCTTCATGGCGCGATTGCAGTTGCGGCATGTGCCGACTCTGCTGGCGGCGGCGAGCCTGTTATGTGGCTTCGGTTTTGTTTTGATGGTGAGGTAGATCATGCACTGGTTGATTAATACCCCATTGGTTATTGTGCTGCTGGTGAACCTGTTCATGCTGGGCGTCAGCCGAATGAGGTCGCTTATTTACTCGGCTGCCGCGCAAGGTGTCATATTAAGTGCCTTACCGTTGCTGCTGGAAAAGCGGATCGGTTTGATGATTATCATCGTGGCACTGGTCACGGCGGTGATTAAAGGATTTTTAATTCCCCAAATGCTGCATAAGGCTCTGCGCGACGCGCAGATCAAGCGGGAGGTGGAACCGTTGATCGGTTTTTTGCCCACCATGCTCCTGGGGGCGCTGGGGACGGCGGCGTCTATTACTTTCGCGGCATATTTACCGGTCACGCAGGCGGGAACTTCCACCTTGATTATTCCCGCGTCATTCTCCACCGTGCTGACGGGATTTCTACTGTTGACCACACGATACAAGGCCATTACGCAGGTTATTGGCTATCTGATTTTGGAAAATGGTATTTATATATTTGGCATGCTGCTGCTTACGGCGGTGCCTTTCCTGGTGGAATTGGGCATTCTGCTGGATTTGTTTGTGGGTATTTTTGTGGTCAGCATTATTCTCAACCATATCAATGAGGCTTTTTCATCCCTGGATACCCGCCAACTTACGGCCTTGAAGGAATAAAAAACCATGTTGTTCGTAGTTCTGATTTTCATTCCGGTTCTGGCGGCGATTGCCGCGGCGGCTATCACTTCCAATGCGCTGCGCCCGTGGATCATG
>JAJYZY010000144.1 GCA_021799715.1 Planctomycetota bacterium
GCAATACCCACGAGGAACTCGCCGCTCGAACGGACCAGGCATTACGTTCACTCTTCGACCACCCCAACATCGTCCGCTCCGCCTGCGGCCAGCCTCCATAGGACAAGACTTTTGAGAAACGCTCTATCACATCCTGTTACACGCTTGGAGCTTCATAGGATTTGAACATCCGCGGCCACCGTGCGCAGAGTTTCCGCGCCGCCCAAAGTCTTGTCGGTGCAGGGCCGCAATTCCAACGCTCCGGTCAAATGAATGTGGGCCGAGGAACTGCCGACCTGAATGCCCAATGTTCCCGGTTCAATAACAAATTTGCGATGCTCCACACTCCAATACCACAACGCCTGCATGTTGTAGGGAAGTGTAAACGTCACCCGGCGAGATTGTCCGGGTTGCAATTCCACCCGGCTGAAGCCCACGAGTTCCTTAATCGGGCGCGGCAGGTTGGTTCGAGGAACGCGCAGATACAATTGCACCACTTCCGCGCCGGCACGTTTGCCGGTATTGGTGATTGTTGCCGAGATTCTCACTGTTCGTCCGGCGGAAAGGGAATGAGAACTGATCTTAAGCCCGCTGTAAGCGAAAGTTGTGTAGCTTAAGCCATAACCAAATGGATATAGCGGTTCACCTTCAAAATACATGTACGTGCGGCCCGCCGACTGTCCGGATTTCAACAATTTTTTCCGGATTTTCGGGATAACATCATAGTTATGAAATGGCGGCAGTTGATCCACTGATTTATACCAGGTGCAGCACGTTTTTCCGCCGGGGTTGCAGTTCCCAAAAAGCACATCCGCGATGGCGCTGCCCTGGGCTTGCCCGGCAAATAATGCCCCGACAATAGCCGGCAGATGCTGTTGCTCCCAGTTAATGGCCACGGTGTTATTACTGGAAACCACCAGCACCGCCCGCGGGTTGGCCGCATATACCGCTTGAATTAATTCATGTTGCGCGCCGGTGAGTTGTGTATCTTTACGGTCGTGGCCTTCGCCATCAACCGATGAATTCACACCGCAGACCAGAATAACCACATCGGCCCGCCCGGCCGCCGCTATGGCCTCATCAAACAGCTTTGCATCCCTTGCTCCGGTAATCGAACAGCCCGGCTTATAAATAATTTCCGGCTTACCCGGCACCCCGGCGGCAGGCGGTGCCAATGGCAGAAGGTCGAATGCCCCAATATTAATAAGATCGCCATCCCCGCCGCGGATTTTGAAAAACACCTTGTGTTTGCCGGAAATATTCTTGAGCGGGGCGGAAAATGTTTTCCAGTTTTGCCAGCCGCCGGTATTGGGAATTTTGAGAATCGCCGCGGCAGGCCCCGTCAGCGAATCAAGGTGAATACCGATTGTTCCTCCGGCTCCGCCGCTTGCGCAATGTATGGCGATACTCGTTTTTCCGGTAAATTCCTGCGGTTGATATTCCATCCACGCCCCGTCGGTGATATAGGCAAACGCGGGATACGCGCGCATGGATGTTTGCAGACGCGTCCGCTGATACCGCACCGCTTGATCCGGAAAAATCCCCGCGCCAGCCACCGGCACGCCCAATACCGCCGCGATTCCCTGCAATGGAGATACGCTTTCCGCGGTGCCGCCGCTGTATTGTCCCAGATGTGTCTGTCCGGCCATTGGGCCGATGACGGCAATGGTTTTAAGTTTCGCCTTATCAAGCGGAAGGAAATCCTTGTCATTTTTCAGAAGAAGCATGGACTGACGCGCCGCTTCCAATGCCAAAGCCTGATGCGCCGGTGAATTGACCACATCGAAGCTTATGTTGTGATACGGCACACGCGATGGAGAATCAAATTCACCAAGTAAAAATCGCGCGGTCAGTATGCGGATAACAGCTTGGGAAATTTCCGCTTCGGTGACAAGGCCCTGTTTGACCGCTTGCGGCAGATATTTCTGCAACGTGTTGCCGCAGTTTAACTCACAGCCAGCGTGAATTGCATCCGCGGCGGCCTGCGGCAAAGTTTTCGCGTAATGGTGCGGATTAAAAATGTTATAGATCGCGTCACAATCCGACGTGACATACCCGCGAAAGCCCCAGCGACGGCGCAACAATTCGGTAAGCAGAAAATGATCCGCGCAACACGGGGTGCCATTGATGGCATTGTAAGCCCCCATAACGGTAAATACGCCACCGTCCATCACCGCGGTGCGATAAGCCCGGGTGTAATATTCCCAGAAGTTGCGCGGATCAACCGTGGCGGATACGCTCTGGCGATCATCATCCGTATTGTTGCAAATGAAATGCTTGGCGCAGGCGGTCGTCTTGAGGTAATTCGGATCATCCCCCTGCATGCCCTTAATCACCTGCACGGCCAGAGTGGCGGCCAGGCACGGATCTTCACCGGCGGCTTCTTCACACCGGCCCCAACGCGGATCGCGGTGGAGGTTTAAGGTCTGCGGCGAATAGAACGTCAACGAATTGCCGGTCCGGTTATGCCAGGCGCGGGCTTCATCTGAAACCGCCGTGTACACAGCCCGATTCAACGCCGGGTTCCACGCCCCCGCGAGAGCCAATGGCTGGGGAAAGCTGGTACCTTCGGCATAACCGCGTGCCAGGCCGTGCAGCGCTTCGGACCAATATTGATAACTGCTGACTCCCAGCCGCTTGATAGCCGGCGCGGTATTGCCGGTCTGACTGATTTTTTCCGCCAGCGTCATTCTGGCAACCAGTGCTTCGGCGCGTTGCCGCGCATGGTTAAAGGCTTGGTCGCGAACGTCGGCATGATGCGGCGTGCGACGATCCGCAGCAAATGTGCGCTGCGTACCGGTGCCACTGATTGCCAGCGTCGTTCCAATACCCGTGGCCGCCACCGCTTCGAGGAAATCACGCCGCCGCATGGGCTTAATTTTCGCCATTGTTTTCATCCGCCAAAAAATCAGCAAAACTGACAGTGGCATTTAATCCGCCATCATTGCTTGAATTATCAGTGATCGCCGGGGCCCGTCAACCTCCGCGGGGCCTTGCCTGATCATGGGCTATTCCGCCGTCGCAAGCCCACTCCCCGGGTTGATGCCAATGATCCGCGCGTCATGGGCGGTGATAGCCGGGCCGCGGGCCGCGGTAATCGTGCTATTTTGGAAATCGATTCCGCGGGCGTCGGCAATGATCATCCCGGCCTTTGCCCGTATGTGCACATCGCGCAACAACACATGGGAAACAGGTGTGCCGGGCATTCCAATAATACGACCCGCCACCGGCGAATCAACCGATGTTAAATTGATAATGCGGATGTTGCGCCAGATCGGCGTATATCGGCCCGTTGGTTGCGGCTGATTCAGCCAGGACTGTTTCGGCGCATGCGGATAGTAGCTGCAGATAAAAATCGGCCAACGGACGTTTCGCATCGTTATATTCTTATATGTAAGATTCTCCACCAGCCCGGCCCGGCCTTGATTGGACTTTAAGCGTATTCCGGCGGTGGTGTGGTTGAACGTGCAATCCTCCACCAGTAAATTGCGAATGCCGCCGCTGGTGAAACTCCCAATCGACATGCCGTGCCCATAGCCGAACGCGCAATGGGAAATAACAATATTCTGACTTTCAAAATGCTTTTGGCTCCGATGGCCGCTGCCGCCGATGGCAATGCAATCATCGCCATCGGAAATGCGGCAATGGGTTATCAAGATATCATGGCCGGAAAGATCAATGCCATCCGTGTTGGGCGAATTGTGCGGAGTATGTATGACAATATGTTCAATGGTCACATCTTTGCACGCGTTCTGGATGGAGATATGCGTATTGGACGGATTCTCCAGCCGTACACCCCGAATCAATAAGCGCGTCACGTTATTCATCGACAGCATCTGCGGGCGATGGGGCAACCGGGGCACCGTGCCATTGGGGCGGCGGCGATACATGGCCCACCAGACGGCACCCTGCCCGTCGATGGTTCCGTGACCAGTGATGCCCACATCGTGCATGTTCGAGGCGCGAATAAAATCCGGGTACCTGCCATGAATAAATGGGTACTTTCCGTAGGGAAGCATTTTTAGCGTGGCCCCACGGGCCAGACGCAAATCCAAATCATCGGCCAGGCGAATCGGGCCGCACAGAAAGGTGCCTTGCGGAATCAGCACTGTGCCGCCGCCGGTGCGGGCACAGATGTTGATGGCATTTTGGATGGCGGTCGTAGCGGGCCGGACGCTGTTTGCGACCGCACCATATTGAATAATATTAAATACGTGTTGCGGGAATTGCGGCAATGGGGGTGGCAGCGGGGATTTCCTGCCGATTGCCGCGGTCGCCGAGGCCGCCGAAAAAGCCGTAGCTGACAATGATATGATCAAGTGGACGTAACGACGAAATACCATAAACGTAAACTCCTCAGACAGAGACACCGGCCGCCAGCGTCTTAATGGATGCTACAGGAAATGTCTGGAAATCAAAACGATGGTCGTTGTACTATTGGTCGATTATTTTGCACGATCAGCCGGAAAAAAAGGTGGATCGGTCAACCGAAGCCAGAGGAAATAGGCAATGTCATTCAGTTGCGCGCCCAATAGCTCGATGCGGAAGCGTCGAGTCGGCTGTGAAACGGCGTGCAATGATACGACACCATCCGCCCGGCGCGACTGGTGCCGGATATTGATGGTGCGATGAGAATGGTAATTTCCAACCCCAACCCGCGGTGTTGAACCCACGATCACGCGTCACAACGGCGGCTATATTTTATCACCGTAAATAATGCCGCGGCCGCTGGTTCCCAGATATACGCGGCCATAGATGCGGGGATCGCCGGTAATGGCGTCAATGGTGAAAAATTGATGCTGAAAATCGTTAATGCGCGTCCATGTGGCACCGGTATCGTCGGAGCGGTAAAAGCCATAGACCCCATTCAGCCGCCCCACAACAAACAGCGCGGGATAGTCTAAACCGGGTGCGGGGCGTCCAAAGCCAATACGAGTCGCCGAATCAATGTTGTCAATCTTGGAAACCTGCGCACCGAAAGACCTGAAAAAGAACAGCCCATGGGCGGAGGCCAGCCACAGTTCGCCGGGGTGTCCGGGGGTGCTGCGAAATTCCGCGTTTCCGCGCGGAAACTGCCCATTGACAGATTGAAAAGATAACCCGGCATCCCTGCTGATGCACAAGCGCCCCTGCTGCGAAGCAAATGCGTAGAAGCACCGTGAATCCGCGCGATCGGAAATCACCGGCCATCCGCCCCGCAATCCGCGGCACGCTTCCCAGGATTCACCGCGATCATGCGTTACATGCGCCACCCGGCTTGGGCCGCTCCACGGGCCGGGTCCCGCGGTCCAAACAATGGCTTTGGCATCCGGCGAGACGGCGATTTTGCCATAAGCACCACGATGCGGACCGCGCCTGAAGGGCGTCCAACTGCTTCCGCCATCGGTCGAAAATGCAGCGTTCACCGGCCGACCGCCAAAGGCGCGCACCATGAATCGCGGCTCATGTTCCGCAAAATCAATACTTGTGTTGCTGCCATAATTCGGATTCAGCATTCCGCCCGGAGGAGAAACGCGCAGATTATCATGCTTAAAGCCATCAATATCGCCAACCGTGCTGATCAGATGTGCCCCCGCGGGCGGACTGATCAAGTCCGTAACCACGGTTTCCTCAAAGCCGTCGCAATAAAATTTCCAGTGCGTCCGCCCCCCGGTATCCGCGGCGGTGACATCCGTACTTTCAAATATTCCCCAGCCGGT
>JAJYZY010000022.1 GCA_021799715.1 Planctomycetota bacterium
CCCTGCGCCTGCGCCGGGCCGCCACACCGCGGGAGTATCGATGTCAGGGTGACATTTCTAAATCGGTTAACAGGGTGACATTTCTACTTCTTTACAACATGAACCGCTTTCAATCGCTTGGCGGCGGGGGGGCTTGGCGTTATGATTTTGCAACGGTCCGGCTGTAGCTGTATTACCGGTCAGCCACCGATATAATTTGCAGGAAGAGCCGCCGGCGGTTTGCACGGGAATGTGCGGGCTGTCAATGTACGGTTTTGGCCGATAATAATACTGGCCGGAAAGGAATTCATGGGCGTTCCGATTTCACAAATGTGGACTGTTGCAACGTATGTGATGTCTCAGCGGCTGAAAGGCCGCAAACGATATCCGCTGGTATTGATGCTGGAACCCCTTTTTCGCTGCAATCTGGCCTGCGCGGGGTGCGGAAAAATTCAGTATCCGGCCCATATTCTAAAATCCCAACTCACGCCGGAGCAGTGTTTCAAGGCGGTTGAAGAATGCGGTGCCCCCATGGTCAGCATTCCCGGGGGCGAGCCGTTGCTGCATCCACAGATCAAAGAAATTGTTGAGGGTTTAATTGCCCGCAAAAAATATATCTATCTGTGCACCAATGCCCTGTTGTTGAAACAAAAAATTGACCTCTTTCAGCCCTCGAAATATCTCACTTTCAGCGTGCATCTTGACGGCCAGAAAGAACACCATGATTTCTCGGTTTGTCGCGAAGGTGGATATGACATTGCGGTGGACGGTATTAAAGAGGCGGTCAGGCGCGGCTTCCGCGTCACGACCAATACTACATTATTTGACGGCGCGGACCCCGCAAGTGTGCGCGGTTTCTTTGATGAAATGATGCAACTCGGTGTGGAAGGCATGATGCTGTCACCCGGTTACAGCTACGACAAAGCTCCGGATCAACAACACTTTCTGGGGCGGGCTAAAACTCGCCGGCTTTTCAGCACGATCCTCAGTAATCGCGACAGAAAATGGAGATTTAACCAAAGTCCGCTATTTTTGGAATTTCTCATGGGCAAACGCTCCTATGCCTGTACGCCATGGGGAATGCCCACATATAACATCTTCGGCTGGCAAAAGCCCTGTTATCTGCTGCAGGACGGTTACGCCGACTCGTTCAACGAACTCATTGAAAGCACAAACTGGGATAAATACGGGGCGGAATCCGGCAACCCGCGATGCGCCAACTGCATGGTTCATAGCGGTTATGAAGCCAGCGCGGTCAACGACACATTCGGATCCCTGCGTGGTCTGCTTGCCACCGCCCGGGCGACGCTCTTTGGCGGCAGTTACGTCAATCGCGAAGCCCTTGAAGCCCTGCAACAACCGCCTGAAAATTCGCGGCATAACTTTATCCCCTTGAGTGTCAGTGCCGGTAAAACCACCCGGGGTGAAAATCAAGCGGCGCGTCCGGCGGCGCGGACGAATGACCAGGTTGGCGTTTAACATCCGATTTATGAAAAAAATGGGTTGAAAAACTTTTATGACAACACACGAAAATACTTCCACCATCGCCCCGGAGCCATCCGTGGACCAAGCCCCGGCCGCAGAGCATGAAAATCTTGAAGGTTATAACCCGCAGCTTGATTCGCTTCCCATGGTGCGTGATGTGGTGGAAAAAGCGTTTGGCTATCGCGGCGACGTCACGATTGTCAATCGCAAAGGCGATGCGGTGGAAGGATATATTTTTGATCGGCAGGCCGAATCCAGCGATACGACCAAATGGATTTTGCGGCTGATTGTCAAAGATTCAACCGATAGAATAACCATTCGCTATGACGATATTGTCTCGATTTGCTTTACCGGCAAAGACCCGGCTGCCGGCAAGAGTTTTCAGACCTGGCTGAAAAAATATCAGGAAAAAAAAGCGGCCGGCGAAAAAAACATCCGCATTGATCCTGAACCACTTTGATTTGACCCGCAAACTGAAAATTACCGAGGGTATTCATGTCGGCTCTCCAGCGCTTTCGGTGTTCTTCCGGCAACGGGGTTCGTCTTCCGATGATGCAATCGCGCAGCGGCGATATTCGCCGATGTGCCGATTTCAAAAGCAAAATGGGCACTGCCAAGACTGCGACGGGTCGGCATTGGGCCGCGGTATTGGCGGTGGCTTGCTGCGGTGCTTTGTTTCTTGGCGGCTGTGAATCGCCCTTTAATGAGAGTTCATCACATTCCGGTTGGGATACCTATGCCCAATCCGTGCTGGCACACCAGGTAAGCGACGGGGAAATTTACCGGGTGCAAAAGAAAATCACTCCGGTGGATCAGGGCGTGCATGAAGATACCCAGGCGGCAATGCGAAACGGTCAAGCCGTTGTTCCCGCCGGTGCTCAAACCGCCCCGGCTCCGGCATCTGGGATCACTCTGGGTAAATCCGCCTCCGCACTGTATCAAGGTGAGCCGGTGTATCGCCTGACATTGCAGGATGCCGTGGCCATGGCGCTGGAGCACAGTCTGGCAATCAAGGTACAGGCGTATAATCCCGCGATTTCCCAGACACAACTGGTCCAGGCTGAGGCGGCGTTTGACGCGACAATTTTTGGATCAACCGGTGTAACCCGGACTGATGTTCCGACAACATCGGGAATTCAGTTTGGTGCCGCCGGGGCTGTACCAGGCGCGGGCAACAGCAACAGTTTGACCTGGGCCAATCAGGTGGGTGTCAGCAAATCATTGGGCTGGGGTGGAACAGCGCAGTTTTCCGCCACCAATGATTTTTTGAATGTGGCCAAAACGCCCGGATTCCAACCGGATATTAATCCGTCCAATGCGGATAATCTGGCCCTCGCGATTTCGCAGCCGCTGCTGCGCGGCTTTGGATCGGATGTCGTCCAATCCGGGATTTATATCGCCCGTACCAATAGAAAAATTTCCCTGGCCGCATTTCGCAGTCAGGTGCAGACTGTGATTAAAAATGTCGAGTTGACCTATTATCTGCTCGTGCAGGCTGATGCCAACCTCCGCATTCAGCAGCGGTTGCTGGTCAGCACACGCCACACATTGAGTCAAATAAAAAAGCGGGGCATTTTTGATGCCACCTCCGTGCAGGTCGCGCAGGCTGAAGATGCCGTTGCCCAAAGTCGTGTGGCGGTGATCACCGCGCAGGCGGATTTGCGCACAACATCCGATGAATTGAAATCATTGCTTAACGATCCGGAGTTAAATCTGCGCGGCAATGTTCTGCTGATTCCCACGGACAAACCCATTACCGAACCGATCATGTTCAATGTGGCCCAGTCGATCTCCACCGCTTTGGAGCAGCGCAGCATTTTGCGGGAGGATCGGTTGAGACTGCACACGGCCGATATCAATGTCCGCGTTGCCGCCAATGCATTGCTGCCGGATGCTAACCTGACACTTTCGACGCAATCCAATGGTCTATCCAGCGCGTTTGGCAACGCATTTACCCAAACCATCAGCCCCGCCCGGTTCTGGAGTTATGCGGCGGGTTTGCAGGTATCCATTCCCATTGGCAATCGCGCTGCCGAAGCGGGCTATCGCGAAGAACGCCTGTTGCGCCGCCAGCAACTCACACAAATGCTTCTTGATGCGCAAAGCGTCATTCTGTCTGTAAAAACTGCTCTCCGCGCCATGCTTTCCAGTTATCAGCAGATTCAAGCACAGCGGCAGGCCCGTATCGCCGCCGGGCAGGTGCTGGCAGCTTTGGATGTCCAGCAGCAGGTGGGAGTGAGTCTCACGCCGACATTTCTGAACCTGAAGTTGACCGCCGAACAAAATCTGGCCTCCGCGCAGTTCGCGGAATTGCAGGCGATGGTGAATTATTCACAGGCCATTGTCAACCTCGAAGCGGCCAAGGGCACACTGCTTACGTATGATCAGGTGCGCATTGAACCCGTGCCGATACGCGCATCGCAAAAAACAGCCGCGGCACGTTTTTTGGGCACCAGTTACCGTTGAATCAGCTCTGCCGTTGAGGCAAATTAAAACATGTCGATATCATGGACAACATATTGGCCTAATTCTCGCGCCTGGACCTGCAACTGGGCGCAGGGCTGTTGATAAAATTGATCCTGCCATTGCACCGTGGCCTGATTGATCAACAGGGCGGGATTCGGCATTAACGACGATATGTCCACGGCTGGCCCTGTTTGATTCTGCTCGGTCGCCGGACGTGGTGCCAGGTGTGTCAAGATGGGAATTGAGACCACCAGCACAATGGCAGCCGCCGCAAGGCCCCAGCCCGGCATTCGTGAGAACTGTCCCCGGACAGGTTCTCTGCCACCCGTGCGCGCCTCGGCAGCATGTTGTATGATCTGTTGCATAATTTGATCGTGGAAGCTCTCGGAAAACGGCGGCAACTGTTGGTCCGCTTCGCGTTTGAGCTGGGCGATCCACTTCTGGTGGCCCGGCTTCATAACACTTTTCATAATAAAGCTCCTTGTGCAATTCGGCCCTTGCAGGGATTTAGCGTTGAGGAAGTCGGCGGGGCGGCAAAATGCGTCCGAAGTTTTCTAATGGCGCGATAAACAATGAGCTTGGTCGTGGGGCGGGTCTTGCCCAGGATTCTGGCAATGTTATCGCGATCGATGTCTTCCGCGTATAACAGCCAGATTGCCCGGAACTGCGTTGGAGTCAGCAGTTTTGCGGCCGCATCCCAAAGATGCTGCAATTCATCATAATCAGTGGTTGTATCGTTCATATCCGGTGTCGTCGCTGTGGCGTGCTGATGCAATGTCGCCATCAGCCGGTAACGCGCACCACGACGGCGTATGTGGCTGATGGCGGCGCGGTGGGTAATGGTAAACAACCAGGTTTTCAGCGGCCATTCGGGCTGATATCTATTAAAGTTTTCAAAGGCCTTAAGCAGCGATTCCTGGACAATATCTTCCGCATCCGCGAGTTTTGGAAAATTGCAACGCACAAACCGCAGGAGAATACCCTGATATTCCCGTGCGACCAGGTCGAATGCCGCAACATCACCCGCCGGAGCGCGGCCGGCCGAATCTTCATGATTGCTTTGTGCGTACATTATCAACTCCGTTGAATCCGATGTTGGTTCCATTGCGCGGATCAGGGTTTGCCGGAAGTCGGCATTGCCGGCCCGGCCAGCAATTTATCCAGCGACATGTCCCAATGAACCCTGATGACTTTCCCTATTGCGCCGATATTGAGCCGATCCGCGATGCCCGCCATGAAGCGCTGGCGCGGATTGGCGTTGCCGTTGGTGGCTCCAAGGTCCATCATCGCCTGCCAACCCTGTCCCATCTGCACCATTTGCGCCGCAGTGTTGGCGTGGATGAAATGGATGCGGCAGCGGATATCCAGTTTCTTCTTTATCACCCGTACCGCCAGCCAGGCGCTGGTAACGTATTTCATCCCCACCGGACCCGCGCGGCCGCGCCTGTGCTCGACCAGTTTCGCCACATCCGCATCGGCCAGGTACACAATGACATTGTCTCGCAAGCCGATAAACAGCGGGTTGCTTGCCGCCATTCCCGGTGCTTTGCCGGTCAGGACATCAAGCTCATGCTTAATGGCATGTTCGGACCGGGAAGCAACAAATACGCCCGGCGCGGGTGATGCTTCAAAAGTTGTGTAGCCTTTGCGGTCTGAGGCAGGAATCATATTGACTCTGGTATTGCCAATTGTCATTTTACTGGCGGCGGAATTTAACTCTATCAGATGGTTCAGATGGGATTGGTTGGCCGTTGCATGAATAACCAATACCCCGTGATTCGGCCCGACTTTGTTGCCGACTATCATGGCTTGATGGAAATCATCCGGAAACTTATTGCCCATGAGTGTTTCAATCCGCCCAATGGTCTGTTTTGCTGCTCGATGGGAACGAAGAAATCCCTTTAAAAGTTTGGCAGCGCCAGGCATTTGCATGGCCCGGTCCAAGTTCAGGTAAATAACCCATTTGGCGTCCGCAGGCACCTGCGCAGCCGGTGATTGGTCCCGGTCCGGCGTCGCAGTTGCAGGGGTGGGGGAGTCCGCCTTTATTGCCGAACAACTGGCTGCCGCCGCCAGAAGCAATCCCATGGTAAAAGTTTTCCAGTACATCATTGATCTCCAAAAGGTTTCACCATCATTATAAGCTATACGCGCCCGCCTGCCCGCGGGTTACACCGCGCCATTAGACCCCGCGCGATTTACGCCGTGGCCGGAATCGTTTATGCTCACGGGTCTGTTTATTGGTTAATTGTTACTGCGCGGTGATGAGCCTATGGCTACAAAATTAATGCGAAAATACAGCAAACCTATGATGGCGGTGCTGGGCGTCATATTGATGGTGACGTTTCTGGTCGGCTATTCCTATCAATCCGGAATGGGCGGATCAGGGGATGCGTTTGTGTTGGGGAAGCTTAACGGCCAGCCGGTGACCAAGGGGAAACTTACCCGGGCCCGCATTGATATCCGCATTTTGCGACATCTGCCGGCTTTGGCTGACTTGCAACTCTATCCGATGTGGTTAAGCCAGCGCAGTGATACCCGCGCGGCAATTCAGTTTTATCTTCTGCTTCGCGAAGCCCGGGAGTCGGGCTTTTATCCGGATGTCGGCGATATAAATATTCTCGTGAAACAAAAAGCTCTGCGTAAGCAGATTGGGGAACTGCTGGCGAATTCCAATTATGCCCAGCCGAATGTTGTTCAGGCGCTTGAGGATTTAACTACCATTGACCAGTTGCAGGTATTTGTCGGCGGCGCTTGCCGCCCCAGCGCGCCGCAACTTTCTCATTTTATCAGCGAGCTGGGAACTTCCGTTAAGGTTCGTTACGCGCGGATGCGGGCCTCGGACACCGCCGATTCCATGCCCCCGCCCAGTGCGGCGCAGCTCCAGAGTTTATTTACGGCCTATCGATCCACCCTGGCGTGGAACGCCGGCAGTCCCACGCCGCCGCCGCTGATTAACGGCCATCGGTATCCGTTTGGATATCGTTATCCGGATCGGGTGAAAATTGAATTCTTAAAGTTTGATCGGGACGCTGTATTGGCCAAGCTCAAGCCCACCATTGACGATATTCAGGCGGCTTATGCCTACTATCAGTCCCACCTGGATGATTTTGCAATCACACCGCCGGATACCGCCACGGCGCCAGCCCGGGCCGCCAGGCCCAAATACAAAACGTTCGATCAAGTGCGGCAAAAGCTGATACGGCGTCAACTCATCAAGCGCGTCAATTTAATGTTTCATCGCATGCTGAATCGGGCGGGTCACATTGCCGATAAGCCGTGGAGTACGGTGGATGTGAACGGTTATCATCAATCCATACCCCAATCACAATGGGTTTCGTACGGTAAACTCGCAACATCTCTGGGCGATCAGTTTGGTTATACGCCGGTGGTGGGGCGGTGGAATCATTGGCTTGATTCCGAAGCGCTTTCAAGCCTGCGCGGCATTGGCGATGCCACCACCGATCAGGCCGGTTTGTCCCAGCCGGTAGGTTTAAGCGAATTGGCCATGAAAGTTCACGCCCTGAATCCTCATTCAAAAAATATCGGATTGCTGCTGCATTTGCAGGTGGGGTACGATGGACCGGTTTTAACCGATACGCATGGTAACATGTATTTGTATCGTGTTATTGCGGTCAGCAAAGCCCATAATCCCAAGACCCTGGCCATGGTGCGGTCCGCCGTGGTGCGTGATGCACGCCTGCTGGCCGCATATCGCGCTGATAAACTGGCCGGCGCGAAGCTCGCCGGCGAGGCGGCGCATGTCGGTCTGGAGGTTGCCGCGCGGAAATATCACCTGGCGGTATTCAGTCCGGCCTCATTTAAGGCGCTTGAAAATCAGTTGGTTGGTATAACGCCCGAGGGGCAGCCCCAATATGCTCTGGTACCGGGTCATCTGCCGGGAGTTCGGGTTCGCAGCGGCAAACTCATGCAGGCCGCTTTTTTGTTGGCGCGCCAAGCCCTGACCGGGGCAAAAACGGCGGACACGTCCACAATCGCAGCCGCTGCGCCGGCCAAAAGCACTTCTCCGGAAAAAGTTTCCGCTGCGGTTGTATTAACGCATCCATGCGCCAGCGTGCCGTTGGATTCGCAGTTGGAGGTATTCATACTGCAACTCGCCGCTGCCAAGCCGGTGCCAGTGAATATTCTCCATGACTCCACTGATTTGGCGGGCGTCGGGCAATATCTGATGGGGCATCTCAATGCCAACCTTTTGGAGCAGTGGTTCAGCTACCCTGCGGTTACCCGGCGCATGGGTTTTGTGGCCAACGATTGAGCAAGCGACATGAGCCGAATTGATCATATTTTTTGGGATACTTTGCGCGGCCCGAAACAATGGGTCTCATCATGGTTTGCGGCCTACGCGTTGCTTGGCGCGGTATCCTCCGGGCTGATTCCAATTTTGCTGCCATTAATGATGGTGCAACTTCTGCCGCACGAGCTTGCCGCGGTGGGGTATGTCATGGGAGCCTTTAATCTTGGCGCTCTAACTTCACCGATGTGGGGCAATCTGGCGGATGAAAAAAAAGCCTATCGTCTGGTGTTTTGCGGGGGCTTGCTGCTTGAACTCGGCGCGATGGTGGCATTTCCGCAGGCTGCCAATCTGGGTGTGTGGCTGATTCTGGCGCTGCTGATGGGTGCCGGCAGTGCCGCCGTAAGCACCTGCGCGACGCTGCTTATTGTAGACTTTTATCCCCATGAACAATGGACCAGCCGCATTGGATGGTTGCAGACATTCAATGGTGCCGGGCAGGTAACCGGACTGTTGCTGGCGGGTGCGTTTGTGGCGATAGGCTACCGCTTTGGCTTGTGGATGGGGGCTGGTTTGCTGGCCGTTGGGATTGTTGTGGGTCTGATTTTTTTGCCCCGGTCCGGCGCGGCTCAAGGCACGGAATCGCAATCCGCAGGAAATGCCATCGGCCTGGATTTTAATGCATTAGCGCGTTTCGCCCGGGTGGAACTGGTCGGTGGCGGACTGCTGAAGCATTTCCATGTCTTGAATATAGCGGGCCTGAAAAATATCCCCAAGCTGCTGCCCACGCGATTCGGCAGATTTCTCCTGTCCTGGTTTTCGGTGTTTTTAGGCGTGGCCGGCTTTTTTGCGTATTTCCCAATTTTCCTCAAGCAAAGTTTTGGCGTGCTTCCGGCCACTACCTCGTTGACCTATGCGGTAGCGGCCGGAGTGGGTATTGCACTTTATAATTTGTCCGGAGTCTGGGCGCAGAAATTCGGGGCGCAAAAAATTTATTTTTTCGGACGCATTCTCCGGTTCGCCGGATTTGTCTTGCTGCTGATTCCCATGCTGTTGCATCGGCTTCCAGGTAGTAACTTTATTGCGCTTTTGGGATTTGCGGTGGTGGTGGTGGCCTGGCCGATTCTCAGCGTGACGGGAACGGAGTTGACATCGGAATTAAGCCCCATCAGCCAGGGTGCCGCGCAAGGATTAAACAACGCGGCCAATGGCGTGGGAACGGTGGCCGGAACATATCTGGCGGGTTGGTTTGTGCACGTGGTGGGTTATCAAAGTATTCCCATCATGGCTTTGGTTGGCTTGGCTCTATCTGTTCTGGTGGACACATCTTTTCATTCTCCCAGCCGGGCGGCAAAGCCTGTCCCGACATCCGGTACTTAACTCGATACATCTAAGTAAATGTTGTCGCGAGCCATGACGTATTGCATCAGCGGCACCCGAGATCGTCAATGATGGCTGGTGGCATTGAGCCAATGATTCCCTGACCGGGCCCTGGTGCTATGCTATTAAACGGTGAAAAGGGCCGATGCATTCTGATTTTGCGGCAACAATACGGGATCGGGATGTCCCGTTAATAGCCGTGCAGAGGATACGCGTGCTTGTATTCCCAAGGTCACCATGCAACGGTGGATTCACACACCGGACCACGGATCGCACCGATAACACGGATACCGGGGTTTTTGTCGCCGAAAGCGCTGCACACCAAGTCGCATTGTGCCGCCGCGAATTGGACCTGTGGTGGGAGGGATCGGGAGGTATCGCAGCGATCGCGGATCAGCGTCGTTGTCCCCCTTTGTATCCGTTTAATCCGTGGTTCCGCCACGTTCACCTCCATTTCCGGGGTCGGTTTAAACCCCCAGATTCGATAACAGACCACGGATCGCACCGATAACACGGCTACCGGGGTTTTGTGGCGGAAAGCGGTGCACACCGCATCACCATGCGCGCGAAGAATTAGACCCGTTGCGGCCCGCAACGCGGGCATCGCAGCGATAATAATCGAACATAAGTACCCGTCCCCTTATCCATTTAATCCGAGTCATCCGTGGTTCCGTGGTTGCTCTATACCCAGTGCGGCACGTGGTGATACGCTGTTAAAAGTGAAAAGAGCGGACATATTCTGATTTCGCGCCAATAATACGGGATCAGATTGTCCTGTTAATAGTCGCGCGGATCATACCGGCGTGTATCAATCAAAAAAAGAAGGCCGACCGGAAATCCCGATCGGCCTGATTCGTTGTGGAATTAACCGTAAACCATGCTTACATGGTGCTGAACTTATAGACGGTCCTCTGGAAAAAGAATTGGCCGGGGTTCAAAACCGTGGACGGGAAATTGGGTTGATTGGGTGAATTGGGGTAGTGCTGGGTTTCCAGCGTGATGGCCCCGTGATAAGGATAGTGGCCTCCGATGCCCTTTATTTTTCCGTTGAGGAAGTTGCCGGTATAAACCTGAATACCCGGCTGCGTGGTGTAGCAATCCAGCACCCGGCCGGTTTTGGCTTCCTGGATACGGGCGGCAAAAGCCAATTTGGTTTCATCCTGATTGTTCAGGCACCAGTTCATGTCATATCCATACGGCACTGCATCAAATGCAATATTGGATTTCCCGTGATAAGCGGGCTTGAGTCTTGTGGACAATTGCACCGGTTTGCGGAAATCATACGGAGTTCCGGCAACCGGAGCGATTTCTCCCGTCGGAATCAGAACCTTGTTCACCGGTGTATAGTGGTCCGCATTGATCGTGACAACATGGTCGAGAACGTGTGTTCCCGGCTTATTGAGATTGAAATATGCATGGTTGCACATATTAATAACGGTTGGGGCATCCGCGTTGGCCCGGAAGTGCACGTGCAGTTCATTTTTTTCATTGAGGGTATAGGTGGCCGCGACTTCCATGTTGCCGGGGAAACCATTTTCCATTGCCGGACTGAAAAGATTGAATCTTACACCGGGGGCACCCAGTTCGGTAACTTCCGTTGCGGTCCAGACTTTTTGATCCCATGAATGCGGGCCGCCGTGCAACGTGTTGGGATATGGTGAATCGTTAATCGGCAAATGATACGTCACGCCGTCGAGGGTGAATTTGCCGTTGGCAATGCGATTGGCAAACCGGCCGATGGTGGCACCGAAATAGGGGTCCATCGCGTGATGCGTGGCATACGACGCCAGATTGTCAAAGCCGAGAATCACGTCGCCCGGGGTGCCGTTGCGATCGGCGGCCTGAATGCGCTGCAGCCGGGCACCGTAGGTAATCAATTGCACAATCATTCCGTTAGAATTTGTCAATGTATACTGATACACCTTCTGTCCATCCGGCAGCGTACCGAACAGCGCTTTGTACATGGCGCTTTTCTTCGGAAGGCTGCTGACATCGGTTCCGGACATGCTCTTGCAGCCGGTGATCGCCCAGGCTGCGGCAACGCCGGAGGCGGCCAGAAAGGAACGTCGGGAGAGTTTTCCTACACCTTTGTTTTGCTGTGGCATCGGTTGATACCTCCGTAATATGAAACATAAACAAATACCAATTAAGGGAAAATATATGCCGCCGATGGAAATTCAGCAAGCCCGCGGACAACCGCTGCCCTATTTTATTCTTGCATCGCCGGGATTTGTCTATTTGCCGGCCCGAATCGCGGCCATTCCATCGCAATGTGCACATTGCCATAACTTGGTCCGAAAAAATCCTCTCCCCTTCGGGGCTTGTCTGAATATAATCCCGCCTTGGCCATTCGCGGCTTTGTCCGCAGCAGTTTGGAAGCCATGGCACCGGGTGGTAAGCTATTCTCTGCGTGTTGTCAGCAGATATGGAGACGATTCCCATGGCCAAAGCAAGTGTTGATCCGGCGGAATTGCGCCGATTTGCCCAGGGGCTGGTGCAGTTTAATAACGATCTTCAGGGACTTATGGCCGGATTAAATTCCCGCATGCGGTCGTTGGAATCAAGCTGGCGGGATCAGGAACAACAAAAGTTTGCGGAAACATTTGATCAGGCGGCCCAATCGCTGGGACGTTTCATCGAGGCCTCCAGCGAACACGCCAAAGTATTAATGAAAAAAGCCCAGCATATCGAAAAATATCTCAACGAGCGATAGGAATAAATCATGGCTGAAAGCGCTCGCGTTGAATCTCTGGAATTGCTGACCGGCTTTCAGACGGTGCTGTGGAAATTTCAGGCGGCCGCCAACGCCGCGCTGGAAGATGCCGATTCTGAACTGCGGCGGACCATGCTGTGGCTGGAACTGGAACAGGACAGTTTCTGGCAGGATCAGATACGCAAACGCCATACCGCTGTTGAGCGCGCCAAGGAGGCGGTGCGGATGAAAAAACTCTTCAGGGATCATTCCGGTCGCCCGCAATCTGCTATTGAAGAACAGAAAGAACTGCAACGGGCCATGGCGCGGCTCGCGGAGGCCCAGCAGAAACTGGCCAATGTTCGGCGCTGGGTGCGGGCGCTGCAAAAGGAAATTGAATTATACAAGGGTTCGGTGCAACGCCTGGCAACAAGTGTGGAGTCTCTGGTACCCACGGGTGTGGCGCATCTGGAACGCCTTGTGGCGGAATTGCAGGCGTATGCGGCAATATCAACGCAGGGAAGCGCTATTGGCGACGCCGCCGGTAATTTCACGCCTTCGTCCGCGCCCGAAGACGCTGTGATGTCGCGCGGAACACCGCCGGATGAAGGTAAGCTTGAGGCAACCGGTAAAAAAACACCGGCGTTTCCCGATGCGGCGCAACGCCGCAACGCGCCGAAGTTAACGCACTGGCCGCTGGTGGTACCCAATCTAAACGATGCTCAGCTTCTGATTATTTCCACTGTTTCCGGCAATGCGGACGCTCCAGGCGGGGAAGCCAACGTGACTCTGGGACACCCGATTGTCGATGCGCCGTTGGTGGAACTGCGGCAGTTGGAACCGGAATCGCCCGACGATAGTGGCTGGTGCGTGGTGCCGTTAAACCATCAGGGCGATCAATGGCGGTCCATGACGGTAACGGAAATAGTGCGCGAAAGTCCGGGCTGGTTGCCGATTCTGAAACTTCCAAAAGGCTTTTCTGTTATAGTCAATGACCGCGGGCAGGTAACGTTAAGGGACCCGCAAGGGCGGGAACTGGAGAAATAGCGACAACCCGTCACGGGGACGACGGCGGTGGGCGTGCAGGCGAATGGGTGAAAGGGCGGATTGTGTATGGGCGTTTATGAAGGGCGCGGACAACTGGCTAAAGCGTTCAACCACCTCCAACTTAACTGGGAGGAAGTAAAAATGGGCTGGAACGATGCCGCAAGCGACCGGTTTGAAAAGAAAATTCTTGAGCCGTTGGGAACCGATCTGCACGCGGCCGCCAACGCAATGGAGCACATCGCCATGGTGCTTACCCAGGTGCGGCGCGATTGTCAGTGACCCAGTGGTGAGGCTGAATAAACCATGACTCAACTACAGCAGCAGCATAATCCGACTTTGCCGCCGTTATCCGAAACACACGGCCCATCGGCCGGTCTGCGGGAAGCGCAAAAGAAAATTCTACGCGACTTGGTGAACCTCGCCGCGCAGTGTGCCGCCGATGAAGGCCGCATTGAACGGGAATTTCGCCTTGCCAATGAACAGGCAAAAAAAGATCTGGATATGAAACGCGCCGCATTAGAAAACCAGTCGGCATTGGCGCTTGAAAACCTTGCCGCAACCTGCCGCGGCAAGCTGGAGAAAATTGCCGCCGATTTTGAATCCCGCCTGGCGCAGTGCGCCGAGGACTATACCCAGGCACAGGCCCGCATAAAGTGGGAACACAACGAAGCCGAGCGCAAAGTCCGCAATCAGATTGAAGAGGCCAAATGGCTTGCGGAAGGTGAGGTGGAAACAGCGCGCAACCAGATTCGAGCCGAAGATGAAGAACTCTCCAAAGTGTTTCAGGAGCATGAGCAATCCCTGGCTTCGATCGCGCAAGCCGCCGCGGCTTTGATGACACGGTGCTTCCGCCGCCCGCCATCGCCGGAACCCGCCAGCGCGCCGCAGCAGCCCGCGGGGACGGATATGCGGGCGGTCATGGCGGAACAGTCGCAGGCCGCCGAAAAAGCTCTGGTTCAACTTCGCCGACTGGTGTTGCCGCGGCTGGTCTTTGGCGCGGCCCCCTGGATATTTCTGGTTTTGCTGTGCGGGGCGGCTGCGGGTATCGCGTACAGCCTGACTGGTTCCAATCCTGTGCGCATCAATGTTATCGCCATCGCCGGCGGAGCCGCGTTCGCGGGCACCATCATCCTCGGACTGATTTTACGGACGTTGGCCAGGTCGCAGTTGCTGGCAAAATATGAACCATTGATTCTTGCGGTTTCCCTGGCCCGGCAGGCAGCAAAGGAACATGCCGACCAAGTGGCGAAGCGCCATGAAGCGCACTATGCCGATACTCGTGCCAAAGCCTTGCGCGAATTGCAGGATTTAAAGCAAAAAGCCGCGGCCGCCGCGCAAAACATTGAAGCCAAACGCGCCAGCCAGCGCCAGGAAACGCAACATCAGTTGGACTTTAACAAAGCTGAATTAGAGGCTCTTCGCGCTACAGCCGCTCTGGAAGCGCAGCGGGAACATGATTCACACACGCAAGCGTGTCATCAACAACAACAGGCCGATCTCCGCGCCGCGCAGGAGCATTTTGACCAGACGCTGCAGGAAAACCGAACCCGCTATGACCAGGCCCTGCTGGAACTCAAGAACCGGCTGCAAAATGGGTTAACGCATATCCATGTGCCGTCGGATGGTGCTGACAGCAATGGAAATATATCGATAAAACCGGTAAACAGCCCGGCCCAGGCGCGGGATTGGGAAAACTGGGTGCCGTCAAAGACATTTCCAAAGGTCATCCGATTTGGCGAATTTGTCGTGGAGCTTAAGCGGGCGGCGGCGGCCGGCGGCAACGGCAATCCGGTGAAACTTCAATTTCCCGCGGCATTTACGGTTCCGGCAACGCTTGAATTCCCGTTTGGCGCGTCCTTGCTGGTGCGCTATGACCGCGCCGGACGGACCATGGCCCTGCCCATGCTCCAGGCGGTCATGATGAACATTCTCACCCAACTGCCTCCGGGCCGGGCGCGATTTACAATTATTGATCCCGTTGGACTGGGCCAGAATTTTGCCGGATTCATGCGCCTGGCTGATCATGATGAGGCGCTGGTGGGGGGGCGTATCTGGACGCGCCCGGAGCAAATTGAGCAGCGGCTTTCCGACCTAACCGAACACATGGAAACCGTTATCCAGAAATATTTACGCAATGAATTCGCCACCATTGATGATTACAACGCGCAGGCCGGCGAATTGGCCGAGCCGTATCGCTTTGTGGTTATTGCTGATTTCCCCACCGGATTTGAACGCGAATCCATGCGCCGGCTCGCCAGCATTGCCGCCACCGGCGCGCGATGCGGCGTGTACCTGCTGGTGGCCGGTGACATGCAGATTCCCGCCGCCTCGGCCCCGCAACTGGAGGATATCGCCGCGCACTGCGTTAATATCGTGCAAAAAGGCGGCGTATTCGGCTGGAAAGATGATGTCTTTGGTCAATTCCCGCTATCCCTTGATCAGCCCCCATCAGAGGATGTCTTCACCCCGCTGTTGGATAAAATCGGCAAAGCCGCCAAGGCGAGCCAGAATGTGGAAGTATCATTTGACACCATCGCGCCCGGCGATGCGGAATTCTGGACGCTGGATAGCGCTGACGGCCTGGCGGTGCCGATTGGCCGCATGGGCGCAACGCGCTTGCAGATGTTGCGCCTCGGGCGGGCAATGGCGCAGCACGGCCTGCTGGCGGGTAAAACCGGATCAGGAAAATCCACGCTGCTCCACGCCATTGTCACCAATCTGGCCATGTGGTATTCCCCGGATCAAATCGAGCTGTATCTCATTGATTTCAAAAAAGGCGTTGAATTCAAAACCTACGCCACCCATCATTTACCCCATGCCCGCGCGATCGCCGTGGAAAGCGACCGCGAATTTGGTTTAAGCGTGCTGGAACGCCTGGATGTGGAATTGGGGCGGCGGGGCGAATTATTCCGCAAGGCCGGCGTGCAGGACTTGCCGTCGTACCGCCGCAGCGCCGGGGCGCAATGTTTGCCCCGAACCCTGCTGGTCATTGATGAATTTCAAGAATTCTTTTCGGAAGATGATAAACTCGCCCAGCAGGCCGGTTTGCTGATGGATCGCCTGGTGCGCCAGGGACGGGCCTTTGGCATTCATCTTCTGCTGGGATCACAAACCATCGGCGGTACCTCCGGCCTGGCCCGCAGCACCATCGGACAAATGGCGGTGCGCATTGCTTTACAGGTCAGCGAAGCCGATTCGCAGATTATCCTCGGCGACAACAACTCCGCCGCACGCTTGCTTTCCCGACCCGGTGCGGCCATTTACAACGATGCCGGCGGCCTGGTTGAAGCCAACAGCCCCTTTCAAGTGGCCTGGCTGCCCGATGAGAAGCGGGAAGTTTACCTTGATCACATCAGCCGTCAGGCCCAGGCGGCCGCCATCCGAAGCGAGCCTCCGGTAATTTTTGAAGGCAATGCCCCGGCAGACGCACAGATGAATAAACCGTTAACCTCGCTGCTTGGTGCCGCTAGGCCGGCGGCTATTCCCAGTTCGGCGCATGCCTGGATTGGTGAGCCGGTGGCCATTAAAGAGCCGACGGTTTTGACTCTGCGCCGCCAGAGCGGCTCCAACGTGCTTTTGGTCGGGCAACAGGAAGAGCAGGCGCTTTCCGTGATGATCTGGGCGCTGATTTCGCTGGCCGCGCAATATCCGCTCGGCGGGGCCAAATTTCATACCATGGATGGGTCAGCCGCGGATTCCCGCCTGGCCGGGACTTTTGAACATATACAGCCGGCGCTCGCGGCCGATGCGCAAAGCGTTGAGTGGCGGAACGTTCCGGATACGATCCACCTGCTGAATCAGGAAGTGCATCGGCGGCTGGCGGAAGAATCCACCGGTGCACCGGAGATATTTCTGTTTATCTATGGCCTGCAGCGCTACCGCATGTTGCGGAAGGGTGATGACGATTTCAGCTTTTCAATGTCCGGCGGCGATGAAGCGAAGGCTCCCAATCCCGCCAGGGAATTCAGCGAAATCATCCGTGACGGCCCCGGAGTTGGAATACACATAGTAACATGGGTAGATACATTGGCTTCATTGGAGCGCACGTTTGAGCGTTCCGTACAGAGGGAATTTGACAATCGGGTTCTTTTTCAGATGAGCGCCAATGACTCCAGCAGCCTGATCGACTCTCCCGCGGCCAACAATCTGGGCTTTTACCGCGCGTTATCCTGCAGCGAGGAAAAAGGCGTGATGGAAAAATTCCGCCCCTACGCCCTGCCGTCGCCGCAGTGGATACAAGAGCATCAGCGTGCGTGAAGAGCGGCGGCGGGATTTCCACGCTATTTGACATTTTGACTCCGCGCGAAGGCCGATTCGGTGCGGTAGAAAAAAAGCGAATTTTTTTTCCTTGCATTGTCCGTTGCGGTATGGTTATAGTACCTTGCAACTGGTTTGGACGCCTTGGCTTTTTTACTCGTTTGAGCGTTTGGGGACAAACAATGTCGTGGCTGGGGATAATTCGGAACCTCGCTGATGTCGCAGCGGTTGCTGCGCCAGCTACAGCTACAGCTCCACAGCTCCACAGCTCCACAGCTCCACAGCTCCACAGCTCCACCTAAATTATACCATGCTTCAATAATTTCCCTTTCCGGTACCCGTAGCCTCTCCAACTTATTCTTGGCGCTATTTTGCGCCACACCCGCATTCCTGCTCTATTTGCCAACGCCAGCTGCTGCGGCACCCTCCGGCCCCGTTCACGCCGCTGCCAAACCCGGCGTAAAATCTGATGAAATCTCCCTGAATTGCCCGGCCCGCTTTATCACCGCCATGGTGCCCGACGGCCACGGCGGCGTTTGGGTGGCCGGTGAAGATACCGGCATATATCACGGCAATATCCGCGTAACAGATCAACGCGGCAACTCCACCAGCGAGCCGATGGGTTTATCCCCTCGGGCCGGCAAACTGCAAATTCGCGCCTCCTGGACGGCATTTAACAAATCCAATTCACCAGGGTTGGTCAGCGATTCAATTACCGCATTGTGTGTGGACGGCAAAGGCCGACTCTGGGCCGGAACCAATCGCCATGGCGTGTGTGTTTTCAACGGCCATAAATGGCGGCATTACGGCCTGCTGACTGGACCGCTGGGCAGTCATGTCATGGCCATCGCCAATGACCCGCGCGATGGCTCCGTCTGGATGTGCACCGAAAACGGCCTGGGCATCTATACGCCCCGCCGCGGCGGCACTGAATCATGGCTGCGCCGCCTCCCGCACGCGGCCACGCTTGCTGCAACACCGCTGATTTGCGGTCGGTGGCGTTATATCTCCCGCCTCAACGGCCTGCCCGCCAATCCTGATTGCGTGGCGTTTGATAAACAGGGTACCGCGTTTGTTGGCACACTATGCGGCGGGCTGGCGATCGCGGCATACCCATACTCCCATTGGCGCGTTGTTCATGGCCCGTGGCACCTTCCCTTGTCCCCCACTGGTATCGGCCTCCCCGGCAACTTAATCAATTGCGTGTTGGTTGGCCGCCATGGCAAGATTTATGTCGGCACCGATCGCGGATTGGCAATCAGCACCGATAATGGCCAAACATTCCGCTACGAACGCGGAATGGATTTCGCCGCCAAGGTGCAGGGATTATGGCACCCGCCGGCCAATTTCACCGCACCGCCCAAAGCGTTCCTGAACCACCTGCTCCCCGGCGACCATATTACCTGCTTGGCACAGGGATCAAATGGAAATATCTGGCTGGTAACCTGGCGCAGCGGTTATGCCAAAATTGACACCCGCACCGGAAAAATAATCCAAAGCCAATTTATTAACGGCCTGTCACAACTCGATCCTTACGTAAGCAAAATTGCCTTTCTGCCGGGTGGCTCGCTGATCGTTGGCCGCTACGGATACGGTGTTTCCGCGCTGAAATTACCGCGCGCAACCGCAAGCCTTGCGCTTCGCTCCCGCCCACATGGCCGAAAGCTCAACGCCGGTCTACCGTTGCCCGATACATATTACCCCCTTCCCCAGCCGGCCAAGGCTCCCGGTGAAATGACACTGGCTTCCTTCACGCGCACGCTCCGCCGCGCCGATCGGCAGGGCGCACATATCCATTATCCATTCGCCCGTTTCCTGCGTAATGACTGGCGCACGCAGGGTGATTGGACCGCCCGCTACGGAAAAGAATATGCGGTGCTTTGTGCCGCCCATTTTGATCTAAGCTTCCATTGCATCGCTCCGGATTATGCCACCAATGTGGATGCGTTCTGCGGGCCGCACCATCGTTGGCCTTTTGAATCCATGCGCGAATGGGAGTCAAAAGCCGACACGGTGAATCCCAAATCACTTTACATCCCCCAGCTCGGCTACCGCCGGCAGACCAACTGGGATGACCACGGTGAAACCTACCCTACCACTTTCCAGGGGCCGGACTTGTGGATTCGTGTGCATCTCAAAAAGCCGGGAATTTATCGCTTAAGCCTGTATTTATTTAACAAGGATGGCCACTATCTTTACAACCGCCAGCGCGATTGGCTCGTGGAAGTTTATCCGCTGCCGCCGGCCTATTGCCAGGCCATGACCCGCCCCATTCTTTCGGCCATGGTTTTTCCCAAAAATCCCGCCGCGCAACAATGGGCCAATTGGGCGATGGCGGCGACACCATTGGCGGAAACCCGCGCGGTAAATATCTGGAATCCTGTGTATACACGCTTTGCCATCGCCGGCCCGGGCCAATACATGGTTCGCATTGTGCGTGGTTCAAGTCTGAATACCGAAATCAGCGGGATATTCATTGATAAGGCTGACGCGAAGCCGACGCCGTTCGACAACCAACCCATGCCGTGCCTATGGGGCGTTAATTACCGTGCTCCGGAAGTTCCCATTGCATATACGCCGAATGCCAATGCTCTCGCCGCTATATCGGTCTGGCGAATGGCCCAACGCGCCTTCGGCAACATCGGATTCGCCGCCCGCTGGCCCGCGCGCATATTGGCCTACCGTGCCGCCGCCGCCAACAAAGCCCCGGCCAAACTCTTGGCCCGCTGGCGCTGGCGGCTGGACATCTGGAAAAGGGAGGATCGCAAGGTTTTTGACGCCACCATGAACAAAGCCTTTCACGCCATGCTCAAGCAATGGAAAGGCCTGAAACAATTCATGGCCAAAGATCACGATTTACAACCAAATTCAGGAGAACTGGGAAATGGAAAACCGAGAAATGGATAGGACCCAACCAGCAGCCGGAAATCTGAAAACGAATTCATCCGTTGCAATCGCACGCTTGCTGTGGTGGCTTGGCACCGCGATTGGCGTAGCCATGGTGTTGCTGCTGGCAACGCGCGTTGCCATGGCTCTGACTTACGCGGGGCCGGTGACGGTGACAGCGAACATGGCGTCATTTTCGCCCAATCCCGTCGAAGTTAATAACCCGGCCACAGCAAACCTTTCGGCCAACTATAATCCACCGTCGGGTGTGTCGGAGGGCGACCTTTCCGCGCAGTATGATTGGTCGGTTGCCAATGTGCAGTACAAAGCTTTGCAGGCCGATGCCTTTGGCCCTGCGCCCTCGGGCAGCTATACTGATTCCATAAGCCCGACGCAGCCGTCAACATCGTCGAACGCGTCGTTGACATTTACGCCGTTGATAGCGGGCTATTGGGCAGTTTCAGTGAGTTGCTCCGTGACCGTCACCGATACAAAAACCAATCAATACTGGACCGGCAGCGCCAACGCCGGGCCGGAGGATTTGACCAGCTACACGCTGGACATCACGTACACCGGTCCGGTAGTGGGCGGCGGTTCCGACAGTGGAATGGTTGTTACGAACAAGACAACAGATGTACACGCCGGCTGGCCGATACAACTTGGAGTCGCCCACGTCGCACCCGCTGACCTATCGAAAACATATACGTGGAGCATCGACGGTGCTGGCGGAAACGGTTCAGCTGCTGTTGGCGGATACAATCCGACAAGCGGACCGACCTACGTGACCACACTTGACCCTGAAAGTTCCACCGGGGTAACCTTCCCGGGAGCGAATGAGTATTACTACTACACCATTGCGGGTAGCGAAACAGCAAGTGTGACCCCAACTGGCAGCGGCATCCCGCCAGCAAAGACGACATTCGCTGTCGCCAAGCCGACAGCGGCGGTTTCGACGCTTACTCCAGGAGTTTATGTATGGCCCGCGTCCGGAGGCTTTGGGTTTGGCCAATGGATGTTCAATCCCCCCTTGGGACTGTTACCGGGGATATCCTTTTCCGCAACAACCGGTCAAAATACGGGTTTTTCCGGCAGCTCCAATTGGATACAGGTGTACGCGCCAGACCAATCGTATTGGGGTGCAAATGGGCAACTTCTGGACACTGTCGGTGGAGCGGGATTGGACACGCTTAACCGGAACGGTGGGGTATTTTACGGTGTTAGCCCGCCGAGCGACAGTCCCAATACCGATCCGGGTGCCGTCGCAAATGGTCCTGTCGGTAAAATTGTGGTGGCTGATCACGCGACAATGTGGTTCATGTACAAACCCGCCGCTGTGGGATCGATATGGATACCAATTGACTCGGTCAACTGGAACTGGGGCGGCACGGAAACGCTCAGCAACGGGGCTTGGGCGCTTACCGGCGGTACGTGGGCGCAGAACCCTGGCGGGACAGCCACGAACACGTTCCCCGTGTGGGACGGCTACGTCAACCATACGCCGACGCCGGTACCATAACTCGAACTTCGGCACCCCCTAAAGAGGAACAGCCTTGCAGGAGACAAAATAAATGCTACGTGAACACGGACTTGGTAAATGCGGGCAATTGGGAGGGTTGAGACTGCGGCGGATGCACGTTTACGCGCCCCTCGCTGCGGCCGCCCTCGCGGTCTTCGTCAGTCAACGCTCCCGAGCTTGGGCGGCACCGGGCTTGCCGCCCAAATTGCAAGCCCCAGCTTGGGCAGCACCACGCGTTCCGCCTAGACCCATACAACCGGTCGCGAACCGGGGGGTACGAATCCAAATCTCAGCCTCCCGGAGAGTTGTGTCGGGAAGCGAGGTGCCGATCAAAATTATGGTTAGCAACCACGGTGCGCGGCCAATCTTTATTCCGGTGGGGCCGATGTTTACTTCTTGGATTAATTTTCCTGGCACCTGGTGCTGGGGGCCCCCGGCACGGTCGGGAGCAATGTTGCTTCGATGCGCGCGGGATGGATATCGTCGGCCACGGCCCGGTTCGGCTGCGCGCATTCTAGTTGGCCCAGGCCAACGGTATTCGGCGCAGCCGATTGACCTCTCGCACATTTTCGACTTAACCGTCCCCGGCAAATACGAGGCCCAGCTCGACGGAATGGGCATGATCAGTAATGTCATCAAGTTCCGTGCGCTGCCGCCAAATAATAAGCCCGCCGGTCCAGCAATTATGCTCCGTGGCAGCCCAGCGCCAAAATTTGTGATCTCGTGGGGGGCCGTGCGGCATGGGATCCAGTTGGCCGCCTACGCAGAGCTAAATCCGAACGGTAGCCGGCGGGTTCGTGTACATTTGTTCTTCCGCAATGTAGCCCATAGGCCCCGAACCATCCGTTTGAGCGGAAATCCGGAAGTTGACTTCGCGAAGTGCCGGGTGGTGGGGCCGTGTTTTGGCCAAGGGCGGCTGGGGCCTTTGTACCGCCGCATCAATAATCAGCCGGCCCCGTTGACCGCTTATGGCAAATTAATGGTGAAAAAGAACTGGGGCCATCCGGCGTGGCGAGCCTATACACTTCAACCAGGCCAACTCTATGAATACTGGCGGCCGCTGCTGTTGAACCGCCGATTCGACCTTTCGGTCTATGGACCGTACCGATTTTCCGCGCGTTTGGCCGGTACACGCCTGAAGACCGGCACGCTTACAATTTACGTAGGCGTACAGCCACGGGAATATAACATGCCCCTGTTTAACCGGTGGCTTGCCGCCTGGAAAAAGAAGCACGGCGTTGAATAAGGTGAAAACAAAAGGGGCCGCTTTTTGCAGTCCAACAGCTTTTGCCCGGCCCCATCGGGCAGCTATACTGATTCCATAAGCCCCAAGAAGCCGTCATCATCGTCGAATGCGACATTGACATTTACGCCGCTGAAAAAAGCGGGGTATTGGGCAGTTTCAGTGAGTTGCTCCGTGACGGTTACCGACAGCAAAACCAATCAATACTGGACCGGTAGCGCCAGTGCCGGGCCGCGGGGGTTAATTTGTTTCAATGCGGTCTATCCGTTGAGAATGCAATTCAAGACATCCGCGGAGGAGTATGATGCCTGGCCCGGCTGCAGATAACGGCTGATGTTCGTGACATCATCACCGGCGGTAATGATGGCGGTTTCCGGTATGCCGTGCCGATCCACCTGCCCAAGTCCAATGGTCGCAAACAGGGCGTTGCACAGGCATTTTCTACCCACGGTTTCTTCCATCTGGCCCCCCTTGGCCACATAATCGGCAATGGGTTCAGCAGCGCACCGATAGCCCGGTGAGCCGTCGGGGCGCTTATATATTTTGCGTAAATAGCCAATATCGCATTTTCTTTCACGCTTCAGATACATCACCGGATCGGACATGGTTCCGGGCACCGCGACAACCTTAAACGGGAAACCGGTCGGAGAGGCGTGAGGATCGGTAAATACGCCCGCCTGCCCGGAAGCTGCCAATGCCAGAACCTGCTGCTTTAAGTCCGCGCGGATGCCGGATTCCCGGCAGAAGGCGAAGGCTGTCCCCACTTGAATTCCCGCGGCCCCCCGGCTGATCGCCCGGTCAAGCTGTCGGCGGGTTGCGAAGCCGCCCGCAAGAAAAAAAGGCAGTCCGATTTCGGCAATT
>JAJYZY010000145.1 GCA_021799715.1 Planctomycetota bacterium
CCAAATCGGCAAATCTTCTTCCCCCGGAGTCAATCCATCCGGCACCGGTCTATCAGCAACTTGTCATGGTGCTGGAACAGAACAATCTGTTATCACAACTGTAGGCATGCACCGCGCCTTCCCGCCAACACCGTCAATCGCCGGGACATCACGAGATATTTATAGCGCACGCGTCTGCCCGCCACGCCCTGCCCATACCGCCCAATACTGATAACACCTATCAATGCGATCGGCATGGGCTATGGAAAGTTTTGCGGGCGGCTTGAATTGTTCGCGTTTCGGCACTCCATTCAGGAATGGCGCGACGGTCGCGCAGCAGGCTCAGCAACTGCCGGACAAAGAGTGCAACGTCGCCATATTCGGCTTTTCTGTTGCCGCAAGCGAAGCCTTTATAATCCGTCGCGGATGGGCACCGTTTACATGACGCGCCGCACCGGACGAATTCGTCCAACTTGCCAGCTTTGGGTGGAATCTAAAGCTGTGTACCGCGAATTGCGGCCAATCCGTTAGCGCGTGGGTTCCACGACCGATTGTGTGCGTACCAGTACATGGGCGTCATTCAAAAGATGGAACCCTTCGATATGGACAGCCCGGCGGTGCAACTGCGTTACCACAACCGACAAGCCGACGGTTTCGTTAAGCTCGTTCTTGCGATGGGAAACGACACCATTTTGTTCCTCGGCAATGCGGAGCAATTCCGCAACGGAATTTTCAAAAAGCGTGTCGGTAACGTGCTCTTCATTAATGGCCAGGTAATAGTGATGCGTTTCGCCCAGAGCCACATCATAAAGTTTGTCGCCCTTGCACGGAATTCGTTCCAGCAGGCCGCGTTCCGGCAGGGATTTATTCGGGAAGCAGCAAAGTTCACACACGGTATGCGGGCCGGTAATGGCCAGCATGTGCCCGCCGTTGTTAAGCAGCCAGATATTGACATCAAATTCGCCGACGGCGCGGGCCCGGCGAATATCCGCGGAAACCAGTTCCGGATGCAGGGGACGATCATAAACCAGCACGGAGATACCAGCACTGCGTGGTTTCTTGTGATGAACACTCATGGTAGATTCCTTTTGGGTTTTCATGGGCCTTACCTCATTAAAATTCGTGGAAACATCCTGTTTGCCGACGATTCAAGTTCTTAAAATCATCTGGTTCGCGCCGATGCGATATTCATTCATCGAACAAACCAGCTACTCAACATTGTATCTTTATTTCACAATCCTATTTTTACCAAGCAATTCCAACAATTCTGTTTCCAAAATCAATCCCCTCCAATACAACCGTTGTTGCGGACCCCGCAGAGGTCGGATTGCATTTTTGCCAGCCTTGGTGGCTCCGGAACCAATCCCGGAGCCTGCTGCCGACGATCACCACAAGATCACATACGACAGGCAACCACACTTGGTTTACCAGAGTATAGCAATTAAAAAGCGTAAACGGAAGATTTTTTTTGCGATTTTTTATTTCGCGATGTTTCTCGGTTTTCACGGCTCAAATGCCCTATTTGTACGTATTTACGAATATTAATCACTACGATGACTTTTATAAGACGTTCTCCGGGGGCATAATAGTGGGTTATGAGCAACTATATAAGTAACGCGCGGATGCAACGTGTTGACCAGCATTGGCAGGCGACAAACTCTGTGATTTGCGGCGACGTGACGATCGGACCAGATTGCAGCATCTGGTTTGGTGTAACCATTCGCGGAGATGTGGCTCCAATTGCCCTTGGCCGGGCGGTGAATGTTCAGGAGAATTCGGTGCTGCATTGTGATTATGGCCAGCCACTGGTTATCGGCGACAACGTAACGATCGGCCACGGCGCGGTGGTGCATTGCGCCAGCGTGGGTGAGGGAACGCTGATTGGCATGAAAGCGGTAATTCTCGGCGGAGCGGTGGTGGGGAAAAATTGCATCGTTGCGGCCGGCGCGGTGGTGTCTCCGGGTATGGTGATTCCCGACGGGCAGACGGTCATGGGTGTGCCGGCAAAAATCGTGCGGGCCGTGCGGGAAACGGAATTGCAGGACATGCAATACAATAACCAGCACTATGTCGAGTTGGCCAAACAACAAGCCGATCAGCCGGAGCGGATGTACCGCCAGGAGCATCAGTAAAGTAAACCAAGCAGATTAAATCGCCTGGATTGATTCAATCCATCCAAATCCATAATCTTTCGCCAATGACGGCGAAGCCGGACGGCCGTGGAAGGCTCCGGACATGGCACAGAAATGTTCACCGGGCCGGGAGTTTGGCGCTTAATTTCCTGATTTCCGCATGAATTGCCGCCAATTCTTCGGGTGATAAACGCTGTACTTCATGTTTCGCAAGGTCATTGTTGAGTTGCAAAGCGAGCTTTAATTGTGTTATCCGCTGCGCCACGGTCAAACCGGCCTGCGGCATGTCGGCATACGGAAGTCGCACGCGTGCGTCGGTGCGATTGATGGATAATAATTTTAATACGTCCCGGCGCGGGTTGATGCCCATGCGCATCTCCACGCTGATTTTCCGCTGCAACCACCCTTGCGATCGCGTATCGCGGGCCAATACGCCATCCGCCGCCTTGAGCGCCGCCGGCCAATTATGCTCGACCACCGCCTGCTTAAATTCACGGCGGTACGCGGCTTGGTCCCACGGAAATGTTCCGCGCACCGTCGGAATCCAGATTAGCGCAGCGAGAATTATTGCCGAAACGCAAAATATCGCACCGATAATCGCATTTGCCGGCGCGCGGGAGCTGTGCAACGGCAATGTTGAATCAGGTTGCTGGTTAACCGATGCGCGCGCGGCGAACGCGCCGAGAATCATCCAGAAAAACATAGCCGCCGGCCCTGTGGCCAGGGCCATGTTAATCTGGTCATACAGCACCATTCCTGCCGCTCCGAGCACCGCCGCGTAGATAACAATGATGCGATATCGCGGATACACAAGCCGCATGAGACGGTCCGCCAGCAACATTCCTCCCAGCGCCGCGCCGGCGTACAGAGCCGAAAGCGCCAACTGGTACGTTGCAACCCCCCGGGTGCCAAAGCCGGGATGATTCAAAGCCAATCGTCCCGCCCACCACGCCAGGGTCAGGGTAATCCACGCCGCCGTGGGGATGGCCCGTTGATCTTCCTGATCCGGTGGAACGCGCGAAACCCGCAAGGTATTGAGAAATCCCCACAGCACCAGGACGAAAAATCCAATCCCGGCCGGCACGCCCACTTCCGCCGCGATGCGGATGAACATGTTGTGTGGATCTTTCACATCTTCCGGGGCGCTGGGTGGTTTGTATTTCGTGTAGTAATAGCCGAAATTATTCAACCCAACGCCGAGCACCGGATGCCGTTGAATCATTCGCCGGGCACCGGTCCAGTAATCCCAGCGATACAGCAGATCTTTGGTGGGCAGCCCATGATGGGTCCAGCCGTACGCCAATAATCCCAGCGTGCCGACGGCCGCCGCAACCAAGGCAACGCCGACCGCCAGGCGGCAATGTGCCGCAAGCCAGTATCGTTTCCAAGTCGCCACAGTCAGAAAAATAGCGCAGATGAAGAAACTGGCCGCCCCGCCTTTGCTGCCGGTAAATATAAGCACCGCAATACCGGCCATGGAAACCATTAGCAGCAGCAAGCCTAATACAAGATGATCCGGTAAATTCAAATCCCCGGAGCGGCGTTGCTTGGTAACGGGCGTGGCTTTACCAGCTTTTTTACCAGCCCCGGAAATTGCCGGCGCACCCTTGGAGAACAAGCCCGCCACCGCCATGGCCAGGCCCACCAGCAGCAGCGGTATTAAGGTTTCCGCAAAACCGTCGCTTAAGATTCCAAATCCGCTGACTTCCCCGCTTTTCAGGCGGCTGATAAATAACTTCACCGCGGTGCTGTTGGCATGGACGCCGGATTGGTTGAGCCATTGTTGTTGATGTTTCTGGAAATAATGAATTGTCTGCGGAATTTCAACATATCGCTGATAAAATCCCTTGAGCGTTACCGCGCAGAGTAAACCCACAAGCACGGCGATGACCAGGCGTTGTTTGCGGGGTGTATCGCATAAAATTTCAGAACTCCATCCCGCCAACAGCGCCATGCCCAGGTCAAAAACGCCCACCATCGCCCCAAACCGATTGGCCGCGATATTCATTGCCACGATCGCCGCTGCCAGCACCCCCGCAATGATGCCAAGCCGCACCCATGTCCCAACCGCAATGGCATTGGCCGCCAGAATCGCCGCGCCACAGGCCAGGAGTGTTAAAATCCCCAGCCCCATTACTTCCGCGGGGCCGGTAAGGTTCCCAACCGTGGAGGACCCGACCCTTAAAAATGCCACCGATGAACTCCACACGCCGTCGCCGATTGGCTCGGGAATGGTCATGCGGATGCACATGATCACCAGTAATCCGGCCAGTGCGATCCACGCGATGGTATTGCGTTGCGGCTCTTTCATTGCACATGCTCGCCCAGGCGTTCCAGAATCCCCACAATCGTTAAGATGCTCAAACATTGCACGCCGATAAGGGCGGCTTCAAATCCGTCGGCCCCGGCCAGAAGTGGTGCGGACAAACCACTGGCCAATGTCACGGCATAAATAACCAGCACCGCCCCGCGCTTGGAAAAGCCGTGGCGCGTAAGCCGGTGCGAAAAATGATTGGTATCACCCAGAAACGGGCTGCGCCCCTGGTGCAACCGAACCAGGCACACGACGACAAAATCATACAGTGGCACGGCCGCCACTAAGAGCGGCATGAGCACAACGTACCACCGCCCATGGCCCGCATAAAAGGTTGTGCGAATGGTCAATGCGGAAAGAAAAAATCCCAGCACCATGCTGCCGCCGTCACCCATGAATATTTTCGCGGGCGGAAAATTATGAAATAAAAAGCCCAACGCCGCGCCGACATACAACAGCAACAGCCCGCAGATGAACCATTGATGCGTTTGTAAGGCCGCGATAAAAAACAGAGAACCGCAGATGGCCGCGACTCCGGCGGAAAGGCCATCCATGTTGTCCATGAAATTAAAGGCATTGGTGAGAACGACAATCCACACCACGCTGATTGCCGCGGACATAACTTCTCCGCCGGGAAACAGATGATCCATGAATGTCAGCACCCGGAAACCGCCGGTTTGAATACATTCTCCGCCACCCACCAGGGCTCCCGCGATAAGCAATTGCCATGCGAGCTTGGGAATGGCGGCCATGGCTTGACGATCATCCACCAGCCCGACAATATGAATTCCCAGCGTGCAGATCAGCAGCCAAAGCGCCAGAAGCCTGTGCGCGGCCAATCCCGGAAGATACATCCGTACAGAGGGCGGCAAAATATTTTCCAGCGGCTTATGGGCGAATAAGCCGGATGCCGCGATGCCGATCAGCAACGGAATTGCAATAGCCCAGAATATGGCGATGCCCCCGCTGCGGGCAATGGGAGTCTGATGCACCTTACGCAATCCCGGCTGATCAATTAAACCAATGCGCGCCGAAAAACGCCGCACCACCGCGGTACCCAGCGCGCAGAGCACCAGACTGCTGAAAAAAAGTCCCAGGGCAATTTGGAACATCCATGAACCTCAATTAAACAGCCCGGTATCGGCAAAACAGCTACAACGCGCCGGCCGCGGCGGGCAATTGCCGCACATAAGCTTCCCGGCA
>JAJYZY010000146.1 GCA_021799715.1 Planctomycetota bacterium
TATACGCCATTTTCACGCCCGTTGGCGGAAAAGCTGCGACCGGCATGCCCGGACACACGGGAAAACTCAAATCGTCATATATGATTGTCTATATATGATTTCGCCCTGCGGTTTTTTGACAATAATGGAAAGATTTTCATTGCTTTTCACCCCGGAACGTAGTACAAATATCTTAACGCGGAACCGGCATAAGCCAGTAAACAGGCTAAGACATTTCCGGGTAGCGCCTTGATTGACAACGTATTGGTATTGCCGCGGTTCCGGGGTGGATGTCGCATGGAGATGTGAAGAATCAGCGGAGCCGGATTTTGTACAATTTTCAGGGAACAGGGAGATGGGCGATGATTTGATTTGCCCCGCTGCCCCGCCGGCCTGATTTCAACAAGGAGCCGGATATGAATTCGCCGGAGAAAAAACCGCAAATTGTCCTCATGTGCCCGGCCTGTGCGGCGGTGCTGGATCATACCCAAGTCAAAAAACCGCTTCTGCCTTTTCTCTTCAGGCCACCGAAGATCCGCTGCCCACATTGCGGCCGTCACAGCGAACATAATGAAACCAACATCATGGCGCAATCTTTCCAGCACTGGCAGGAGCAGTTGCGGCACCAGGTTGAGGCGTCGTTAAGCTATCTTCCGACCATGACCCGCGAGGAATGCTTTGCCGTGCTGAATCCTAAACATTTTGATGATAACATTCATCACGCCCATACCCTGCGGGATCTGGAAAAATATATCGCACAGGCCTTCAAGCCCGTGTTGCGTGACCGCGCGCTGGGCCACGAAGACAGCGAACTTCTGCTTACGCCGTTTCAACATCATGGCGTTGCCAAAGCGCTAAATATTTACGGCCACTGCGGCCACGGGCACAACACGGAAGCCTGGACATTGCTGATTACCCGCCTGGGCGGCAAAGAATTTTTAACCTGTCTGACCGCCAGCAGTCCAACGCTTGACCTTGGCTCGATTCTGGACACGCAAGGCACCGTTTCAATCTGGCCTACTTCGCGCGTGGCCGGAGCCGGCGTTGCGAGGCACGAGCATAACGGAAGTTCCAGGGGCCGGTCCGAATAATCGCCGGAATTGTGACGGCGTGTTTTTTGCTCCCATCAGGCGGCGGCGAACCATGGCGTACCGCAACGGGATGGCACACTTACGTGCCGCTGCGCGAATCCGGAGAAGTTATCTGTGCGCCAGTCCGAAGGTATACTCCACACGGCTATCAACGGGACATCCTGATGGCCTATTATTGGCGCGAAATCAGGATGTATCCGCACCTTTCACATTTCAATGGCGTTGTAACAGGAGCCGCACAGGGTATAAAGCAACCACGAATTGCGCGGATTAAACGGATAAGAAGGAAGGAACTGATTTTGGTACGTTGTCGCCGCAGTATCCCGTTGGGTGCCACCATGCGTCCGATTCTTCGCGCACGTGTTGACGCGGCGTGCACAGCTTTCCGCCACAAAACCCCGGAATTATCGGCGTGACCCGTGGTCCGGTTTTTGAATCCACCGTTACAAGGCGATCTCGGGGATTCAAACTCATGTATAGTCCGCACGGCTATCAACCCGACATCCTGATGGCGTATTATTGGCGCGAAATCAGAAGGTATCCACGCTTTTCGTTTTTCAGTGACGTTTCACCGGGTACCGCACGGAGTATAAGTTGGCCGTTTCCGTTGCGTAATGCCTGTGCGCCGGGTCGTGGAGCTTTTTCCGGCGATAAGACCAGCAGTGTTCTTTGATTCCGCCGTTGCAGGTTCATGCGCATAAGCCGCAAACGCCGGCGTACCTGGGCATTGGCGGCGATGTTGCCGCCCATCCATTGCGTGGTGTTCCATGCCGGCATGGAAAGCGCGGAAATGACGGTGACTTTGTGGATATTGACCCCCGGCTCATGGGGTACCAGCGGCCAAATCTGGCTGCTGGGAATGAGAAATGCGACCTGTTTATGTTGGCTCCAGGCCCGCCGCATGATGCGCCATTCGATGGCATGCTCTTGTGCCAGGGAGCGTGCCCGCCATTGGCCGCCGGTGGTCTTGCGTCCCAGAAGGCGCGTGTAAAGCTCCGCGCGCGCCGGTTGAAACGGAATCGGCCCGGAATGATCCGCAACGCGATCCATTCCCACAAACGCCTGCGGCGAGAAAAGGGTGGCCGAATAAAGCCGATATCCACCGATGCTATTGAGATAATTACACATCTGTTCATCGGCAAATACAATGCTGCCGGGTTGCAGCCGCGCTTGGAGCGCCTGCCGGGCGGCGATGAGCTGCAGTTTCTGACTTTTGGCGTTCAGGAGTTGCGGTGTGATGGTGCAGGCACTGTATCCAACACTGACCACGGTAAGAAAACCCACAATCAGCGCGCGGGCCGTGGCGTTCGGACCCGCCGCCCGCGCCAGCAGCCATAACGCCACCATGATCAGGGCCGGGAAGATATCCAGAAAAAACCGCAGATAAGCGGTGGTAAAATCATTGGCCGGCGCCCAGTAATAGAACATGTAAACCGTGGCGCTGGGAATCACCCACAGCGCAATAGCCAATGCCAGCTTGCGACTGGTCCAGAATAATCGAATCAGCCCGGCCAGAGCCAGGGGAAAAAGCAGAAATAACCCCAGATTTTCCATCTGCTCCAGCAACGTTTGCCAATTGCCCTGTCGCGGCGGCATGCCGCCGGGATTGCCAATGAAATAACGCCAGGCAAAACCGGTTTGTTCCCGGCAGAACCAGTAACCCGTCCGCCATGGCTCGCCGAAAGATGCCCAGTTTATCACTGCCAGAACAGCCACCGGCATTGCCCATGCGATCAGCACCGCCAATCCCTGCCGCCAGGATCGCTGATGTCCCCGCACCGCCAGAATAACCACCGCCAGCAGCGGCAGGCACCAGAGAAATTCGGTGTATCGGATGCTGCAACAGAAGCCCAGTGCCAGACCGGCAATAATCCCGCGCCACATTCCCCCTTTGCGCCACCAGGTTAAAAGCGCCCAGAATCCCATTACGGTAAAGCCCAGTGCTGCACCGTGGGAATTGGCATCATCGGCGTAAGTCAGCGTTACCGGGTTCAGGCTTAGCCACAGCACACCCATAAGCGCCAAAAATGGATCCAGCAAGGAACGAAACAGCAGATATGCAAAAAATAACGCCATGACCGTACAAACCGGATCCACCAGATACATTGCCGACGGGCGATACACAATGCGGGCGATGGCACCGAGAAAACCGACGCCGGGGGGATATTTCGCAAATATTTTGCCATCCGGTGTCAGCACCATCATGCGGCCGGCAAATTGCAGCGGATTGTGCGGTTTGAAATAAAGTCGCCCATGTTCACTTAAAAGCCGCGCGGTGACCATGTAACCGTTCTGGTCAACGCCGGGATGCGCTGGTTCATAGAAGCCATGTAGAAACAAAGCGTAAAGGATCAGTAAAACCGCCAGCAGCAGCCCGGCCACAATAGATCGGCCGGCATGCGCCGATTCAAAGGGAAAAATCGTATCATGATTGCATTCCAGCGGTTGCGGATCGTGAATATTGGCGGCAGCGGTCAATGTCATAACCCCATGAATGAAATAAAAATGGCCTGTTGGTACAACGCATCAGGCTGTGCAAGGTTGCGGAAGGTTGCTAACCACCCGGCTTGACCGGCAACCAGCCGAAAAGTGCCGCCGGGGCGTTGCGTTGGTGCCGTTGCCGCATCGCCGGCGTGTGTGCCGCGAAGCATTCCCATTGTGTATCATTGCCCGCGCACCGGGTTCCGCGGGCGGGAGATGTTATCGCACCGGTCCGCGGTAAACGGCGTTGGCATTGTTGCAATCCGGAGCGCTCAAGGCTATTATCTGTCTATCCGGATGAAAGGATGAATACAAATGCACATTGCTGATATCCTGGTGCGCGACAACACCACCTTTTCCTTTGAGTTCTTCCCACCCAAAAGTGATGCGGGAGCACAGACGCTTTTTGAACACATCACCCGTCTGGAATCCCTGAAGCCATCCTTTGTATCGGTAACCTATGGAGCCGGCGGCTCCACGCGCGACCGCACGCATGCGCTGGTCATGCGCATGAAGCGGGAAACATCTCTGGATCCGGTTCCACATTTAACCTGCGTGTGCCACAAGCGTGCGGACATACAGGACATTCTTAATCGTTATGCCGCCGCCGGGGTAAGCAATATCCTGGCGCTTGGCGGAGATGCCCCGCGTGATCTGGCCGGTTATGATCGTGCCGGTGATGATTTTCATCATGCCGCCGATCTGGTGTCGTTTATCCGGGGATTTAATCAAAACGGTTCGCACGGCGACAAACGCGGATTTGGCATCGGCGTGGCCGGCTTTCCCGAAGGCCATCCCGCCACTCCCAACCGGTTGCTGGAAATGGATTATCTGAAAGCCAAGGTGGACGCCGGGGCGGATTATATAGTTACGCAATTATTCTTTGACAACCACGATTTCTTTGATTTCCAGGAACGCTGCGAACTCGCGGGCATCCGGATTCCCATTATCGCCGGCATCATGCCGATTACCAGCTTGAATTCCATGAAGCGCATGGCGGAAACCGCCCTTGGCGCTCATTACCCCGCCAAGCTGATCCGTTCGATCAACCGCTGCAATGGCGATGCCGATGCGGTGCGCCGCGTGGGCGTGTTATGGGCAACCGAACAATGCCGGGGATTGCTGGATCAACATGTGCGCGGCATCCATTTTTACACACTTAATAATTCCGAAGCCACGTTGGAAATTTATCGCAATCTCGGTGCGCGTGACAGCAGCAACCTGCGTTAAAGATCAACTGCGCAGGCTTTATTTCGGGCTTCTTATCGGTGCGCCGGCCAATCGGCCCGGGTTGGCGCCGTGCGCCGGCCGGAATTTGGCGGAAATATTCTTCCACATGCCTTTCATGCCGCCTCGACTCAAAACATTAGCGATCGTGGCGCGCTCCGCACCCGCCGCCAGCATCATTTAATTTCCGGCCAACGCCATATCTCCGGCCGCTCTTATTTCACAGGAATTATTTGCTTTTCCGCGGGGTGGATATAATCGATAGTTTGGACAGGCGTATGATTGGTTTGGCACGGCGAATACCTGTGAATGGCGGCGTGAACGGAAATATCCAATGAAGTATTGGAACATATTTATCATGGGCCTGGCGCTGCTGTTGTTGACAGTAACAGCCCGGGCAGAATCACTAGAAAATGTGCGAGCCTATGGATACATGATCGTGCCGACAAAGCCGAGAGTTCCAAGAAATTATGATGCCGGATTCTCCATTTACACCGCCGCCTGGCCGCTGCTGCGGCGGTATCCGGGAAGACAATTTCAATCCGGCCTTTTTGGCACATGGATGGCGGCGCAGTATACCGGCAAGCGCCCGCAACATTTATATTCCGATATTGAAGGCGGATTGGGCTGGTGGCGCAGCACACGATTTCCCACGGCGGCACCGCAGTTTCACCTCGGCGGAGTGGCTTTTAACTTTCATGCCATTGCCGACGCACCGTACGATGGCCGTTGGAAGCACCCGCGCGGGGCCTACGGCGTAGCCCAGATCAGTCCATGGCTGCTGTTTCCGCCGGATGGGTTGGTTTTGAAACCGGGCGTAAACGGCCAACTCTTCGG
>JAJYZY010000023.1 GCA_021799715.1 Planctomycetota bacterium
TTTCGCCGCTCGCTCCTTGCATCTGGCCCTTTTCCGGCCAATCAATCCTAATATATAGGCGCGACAGAGCACGAGTGTGCCGTGAGGCGATAGTGCCTCACTCCATTTGAATTACAGGGTATAACCGTCGGAGTTTGATTCGGGCGTCAGCCGTGCGGAATTGCCAATTAACTTTTTTACTGCGATTATTGCGGTCGGCATTCCAGATGGCGATTCTCGCACGCAGGGCCTGTTGATTGGGGATGCGATCGGCCAAGCATTGCCTCTGCAAGACACTGAGTTCGCACTCGGCCATATTGAGCCAACTGCCGTGTTTGGGCGTGTGAACCACTTGGATTTTTCCCATGATCCTTCGCGCTTCTTCCGGCGCAAAGGCCTCGTACAGGCTACTCATATGGTGGGTATTGAGGTTGTCCATCACCAGCGTAATGACAGGAACCTGCGGGTAAAGCTCATCGACCAGCATTTTCATCTGGCCGGCAAAATCGAGCTTGGTCCTGCGCGACGTGACCGTCACGTGCCGCCGCCCAGCCAGCGGTTCGTTCAACATGAACAAATTCGCCGTACCATTGCGTTCGTACTGGTAGTCGCGACGCTTCGGCCGACCAGCAACAGCGGGGATCGGCTTGCGGATTTCCCCCACCAATTGCTTGCTCTGCTCATCGAAACATACCACGGGATGCTGCGGATCATACGGACGCTTGTACACCTCCAGAACATTTTCCATGGCGCAGACAAATTCCGCGTTCTGCAGCGGGGGAATGCACCACATCTTCTGCCGCCAGGGCTTTATCTCGTTTTTTTTAGCACGCGCATCACCGTCTGCGGCGAACACCGCTCGACAATCTTCAAGGCCACCGCCCGGCCAGCCAGTAATTCCAGGGTCCATCGCACGCGGCCCTCCGGCTTGGGACCACAAGCCAACGCGATGAGCTTGGCCTCCTTCTCGCCATCGAACATCGGCTCAATACTCGGCCGAACCTGTTTTTTCCGCTCCAACGCCACATCCAAGCCTTCCTCCACCAAACGCTCACGCAGCAATTCAACGGTGCGCACACTCACGCCAAACGCCTGCGCGGCGGCGGCGTCCTTCATCTTGGCTCCGGCGGGAGATTCATCCACCGCCAGCAGGATGTTGGCGTGCCTGATGCGATAGGCCGCGGTTTTACCGACCCGGATGAGTTGTTCCAACCGCACACGTTCCGCGGCTTCCAGCCGCACGATATACTTTTTCATGTCGATCCTCCTTGATCGCGGGCAAAACGCCCAATGGACATATCGGCACAATCATCACCTCACCTGTAATTTCGCGTGGAACCGAGCAGTACGCAAATCCCCAAGCCGTTCTCCGCGGCCCCAAGCCGCGGAGCGGATTGAAACCCTGCCACGTCAATGCGGTATTGTATGCCATAAATCGTTCTCCGCGGCCCCAAGCCGCGGAGCGGATTGAAACGTCTGCCAAGTGCGACGCAACGGCGGCATACTGGAGTTCTTCGCGGCCCCAAGCCTCGGAGCGGATGAACGCGCCGACACTGCGCTGCCATACAAAATGCTTCCTTCCAAAGTCCCCTACATCGTCGCGGGGGCGACCTGCCCGGATTCATTGCCACGCCCGGTTCTATAGTGCTGATCAGAACCCGTTGTGCGCTTGCGGCGGGAACATTAGAATTCCCATGTGTGTGATCGCCAATGATCGCGGTGTTGATGCGGCAGCTTGCGGGATGAGGTTTCCCGCAGCAGGATGATTTTTTTAAGCAACAAGGAAGCATACATGACACGTCCACTGGAAAATATCGCCAATGCCGGTTTGTCCAATTGGCTTGCCCGCTTCTTTGGCGCTGTGCCGTTGTTATTTACAATATCGGCAACTCTGGCCTTCGGGTTTGGCACCCCCGCGTTCGCGTTCGCTCAAGGTTTTCGCTCCATAACCATTAATGTGCGGCAAACTGGTGCGGCGTTCCATTCGCCCCTAAATGTCTGCATTGGTGGCGATCATGCCGCCAATGAAATCCATGCGGAAGTATTTCGTCAAATGGCCATTGCGCACCGGCAATGCGGCATTGCGTACATCCGTTTTCACGGTTTGCTGGATGACGATATGCATGTGGTGCGGCGCACAGCCAATGGTCGTCTGGTGTATAACTGGCGGATGATTGACCGCCTGTATTCCGGCATACTGGCCGCGGGCCTCAAGCCGGTGGTGGAATTAAGCTTCATGCCCGATGCACTGGCGTCCGGCAAAGCAACAATATTCTATTACCGCGGAAACATCACCCCACCGGCGCACTACAAACAGTGGGGCGATCTGATCCATGCCCTGGCTGGTCACCTGGAAAAAAGATTCGGGCAAAAGCAAGTGCGAACCTGGTATTTTGAAGTATGGAATGAGCCCAACGGAATGCTGTCAACCGGAGGGTTCCCGGCTTATTTTAAGTTGTTCGCGGCGGCGGATCGGGCGATTAAATCCGTTGATCCTGAACTGCGCGTCGGCGGACCGGCGACCGCCGGAATGGCATGGATTTCCAGATTCATCGCCGCATGTCGGAAGCACCATCTTTCCGTCAATTTCATTTCGACCCACACTTATGGTTGTGGTCCGCACAAATGGCCGAATGGAAAAAAGGGGTTGCGGGTGGCGGCGAACCCACGGGCAATTGCCGGGGGCATTGACTGGACCAGGCAACGGATATTCAAATCCTCCTTGCCGCATCTGCCGCTGATTATTACGGAATGGGGGCCATCCTACTCGGCACGGGATGCGGTGCATGATACGTATTTTCAGGCGGTATGGCTGATTGAACAGGTGCATGCGATGAAACATCCGCCGGCAATCATGTCTTATTGGGCGCTATCGGACATATTTGAAGAAGACGCCCCGCAACAATACCCATTTCAAGGCTGCTTTGGTATTTTTAATCCCCAGGGAATTGAAAAACCCACTTTTTTTGCATTGAAATATCTACATGAACTTCCGGGGCCGCAAATCAACACGCATGATCCGGATTCCATTGCCGTTGCCGAGAATGGCGGCGTGGCGCTTCTTGCCTGGAACTATCATTGGCCCAAGCAGACCATGCGCGATGACGATTTCTTCAGCCAAATCCATGCCTCCGCTCCGGCACGCACAATTGCATTGGATATATCCCATCTGCATCCGGGAAAATATCAGCTGGAAGTTTATGCGGAAGGTTTCGACCATAATGACGCCTACACGATCTACCAGCGTTGGGGCCGCCCACATGTGCTGTCCAGAATGCAATTGAAAACGCTGCGTCGGGCCACGGAAAATCGTCCGATGATCCAGAGAACCATCCGCGTGAGACAATCCGGAATTTGGAAATATCGTATCCCCATGCGCACCAACCGCGTATTGCTGCTCAAGCTGTCGCGCGGCGGGCAGTAGGTCATTGGTGGCGGCTCTGGTCCGGCGAACCGTGGTTGCCGGCGCGGAACGTGGCAGTTTGCTTCCGGATATCGCCGGCACTGCGGCCATGACTCGGTCAGGATCGTGCAATCAGGCATTATCGCGCGGCGATCATCATGTTATGAACAATCGCCGATAAGTGATTATCGCGGGTGGTTATATTTCAGATCGGCAGCGGCGGGGCGGGGCTGTGGTTAAGGCGGCGGCATTCCGTGACGTATTGTTTCACCCGTTCCTGAAATTCCGCATCCGTATTAAAGGGAATTTCGGTTGCCAGTGGAATTCTTTCAGTACCCGCGCGCAGACAAAAAAGCTGACCCGGACCGGCGGGGCCGATGATCAGGTCGGTGAATGCGGCGTCCGCGGCGTTGCGACATTCAATGGCCATCAAAGGATAAGTGGTTGCAAAAACGCCGCGCAGGGTAGCAAGCCAAATTCGGGCCGAAATCCAGGCGGCGTTACCGAAAATCGGGACGCGCAGCATTTCGGTGCGACCATTGGCACCGTCGTGTCCGCAACTCTGAACAATTTTTTGCAGACTGTAGATTATGCGATACGTAGAATCGCAGGCACCGCCGTCTGCCGCGAGCACCTGGGACAGTTGCGAACCGGTTATCAAACGATCGGCTTTAACGGGTTGCGGCGGCAGTGTGCCGGTCAGTCGGTCCAGGCTCATTTGCGTTTCGTTTACCGCAGACCGCACATCCGCGGCCGTGGCGCATGACGTTACATTATCCCGCAATTTCAGGATCAATGGCCCCACATGTTCGGCCAGATCGGCCAGAGAATATCCCCGGGCCTGCACCGCGGTAATCAGTGGATAAAGACTGCGGCCCTTGCCATCGCGTGATGCGGCCGCCGATGCCAGAATATAAGAATCTTCCAGGCTGTAGATCAGTAGATGATTAAACTGGGGCAGGCGCTGCGAATCCGGGAGATGTGCCCATGAACCGGAGTCGATGTTGCCGCCGATGCCTTCGACATACACCATGCGCTTAAAATTCAGCATTTCCGGAAACTGGTACCCCACATCTTCCATGTGGTCATCCCAACCGGGATGTTTGCCGAATACGCTTGCCGCCAGCATCGGCGGGCGCGCGGGGCCGGGGATTATTCTGGCGGCGAACTTCTGAAAAAATTGACCCAAGTAAACACCTTCTCCTGCAAGCCCCATGGGCATCGGCTGTTATTTTGTCATGCGCGGCCATTGCGAAAGCGGAGGCAAGGCCCTTGAAAAAACCATCTCCAACGTCATGGTGCGGAGCTTCTTGAACTGATCGTGGGTGTGAATATGCACCAGCCATGTCTTACCGTCTTTGGTTGTGCCATGGTACATAACCAATAACTTCAGCGCCGCCCATGGGCCGGTGAACACCAGACTGTGCGAAGGTTTGGTTCCCGCGACCGCGGGGTCGGTTTCATAAAAATTCAGTTTAAGCGATTGACCCGGTTTTTCAGGAATGGTGATGGTGCCGAGATTGTTTTTGGCCAGAGATCGAAAACTGGCGGTTCCCAATCGTCGGCCGGCCTGGTTGATGGTTAAAAACGGCCAGATGATCTGCGCGGTGTTATCCGTTTGATTACGCTTGATGGACTTTGTAATCAGCAGTTCACAACGCAATGGATTCTGTCCGTTGACACCGAGTATCGCGGAAAGTATCTGGCGAATCGCCGCCACCGTTTGCCGCGAATAGCCGAAATGCCAATAGGACACGTTGCCCTGTAATATCCGTAATTGCCGATTCACCTGTGAATCCGGGGTAAGAATTTCATCCGTGGATACGACCGCTTTGGGCAATGCTGAAAAATGGCTGGACAACGCGCGGATATCCGCCGGCGACCACTCATGTTGGAAGCCCTGTGCCGCGGTTGCCGGAATAAACAAAGGAAAGAACGGTTTGGCCTGAACGCTGGTGAGTATGGCATTGGCCTGCTGCTGACTTCTCTGCGCCAGCGTGCGCAACCCGGTAAGAGTCAATGATTTGACATACTCCGATGCGAAATTCGGATTCACTGAGTTGTTGAGAATATAACGATGATAAAGTGTTTCCGGCGTTTCGGAGAGCAGTTGGTTGCGCGCGACATCGGGATTTCCGCTTAATTGTGTCCAGCGATTCAGACGATGGCGCGTGGAACGCGCGAACAATGGAGCATTCAGCAATGTGATTCCCGTGCGAATATTCGCCTGGGCGGCGGCAACCTGCTGCGCCAGGGCGGTAGATGTGGGGACCGCGGATAATGCCATGGATACACGATTGCCGTAACTTTGCAGGGCCAGGAAAAGCTGATCCACCTGAACGCCCTGCAATTGCTGCAGATATGTTTTCCAGTCGTTGCCCGGAATTGCCACGGACAGGCCGTCACTGAGGCAAGAAAGCCAATATTGGAAATACGCGCGCCGGTATAAATTCCAAGGCTCTGTGGATGAACGATATTGGGCCAGAAGCGTTGACGCACGAAGAATATGAATGTCATTTCCGGTTCCACCGGTTGCTTGTCGCAGCAGGTGGCCCATTTCATACCAACCGCCAAGCAAATCCCCGGCTCCCTGGGGATTAAAACGCGGGTCAAATGGCTTGCCCGCACCCGATGTAAAGAGAATCATGGGTTTGATGACCGCTGTGTCCTTTCCAGCCTGTACACGCTGTGCAACCGCCTGCTCAATGGCTGTGGCATTGGCATACGGATGCGCAAGGCATTGACCAATCATCCCATTGAGCCGATATGCCTGGATGGCCTGAAGAGCTTTCAAGGCAGCGTCGGCGGCGCTTCGATTGTACGCGACGGCGGCATTTGGTCCGGCGGTTTTCAAGGTGGCGGCTGTTTGCCGGATGATGGCAACAGCCTGCTGTGATTGCTGATTGAAATTGTTGAGAAACGCATTGGCGTTAAGTACCGATGTTACCGAAGCTGGGTTGGAAATTAAATTATCAACGGCGGAATACATGGCCTGTCGCAGGCTTACCTGCCGATTGCCACCGGCCCGAGCCAGAAATAGCTGATCGATTGTCGCCACCTGCGTCCGGCCGTTTGAACCGAAGGGCGATTTCTCATCGGCAATATCATGCAGCAATTCCGCGCGGGCCGATGCCAGCAACTTCATGCTTTTCTTCAAGACCCCCTCTGGAATTGACGGCCCTCCGAGAAGAACCGTGGAAATAAGATTTCCAGCGGCTACGCCCTTGGCACCGGCGGATTTATCCGCGGCGGCGATCCACGCGGTTTCCTGCTTGAGGCGGTTGTAGATTTCCTGCCGGTCATGCAACAATTGTTGCGCATCGGCAAGATAGGCCCCGTCGAACGTGGCGTGCGATCCCAAGGCGGAATAGTTGAGCTTGATGTTTTGTGCCGATGCGGCCAGTGCCGCAAGCAGCCCGCTGACTTTCTGATAGGCCGCGTCGCCCAACCGGGAATTGTTACCAGCCTGATATTCCGCTGCCCAAAGCATCAGGGCGGTTTCGGATTTCTGGTAGCTCCGCAGCGCGATCTTCAGTGCCACCAGTCGCTGCAATGCCTGATTTCCGGTTCCTACTTCCAGGTTCCAGCCATGCAGGACGCTGGCCATGCCGTGCTGCACCGCCGCCGCAAAGTCCACGGATTGAACCAGTTGAAGTGATTTGGGCGGCCATTGTCTGCGGGAATTGTAAAGACTGCTGAGAATCGCTTCTGTGGAATCGCCCTGATACGTTTGGTATGACTTGTATTCCTTGGCGGGCAGGATATAAGCCATTAGTGCATCAAAATGCTTCAGGCTCGCTTTGCGGCCGCGGGTGCCCGCTGACCCGGTTTCATAGCCGGCTTGGGCCAGATCAAGAAACTCCAGTAGCGCATCGGTGCGTTCGTTGAGTTCGCGCTGCGGAAGCGATTGCTCGGAAATGGGGGCTACGGCCAAACGCGATTCAGCCGCCCGTATAACCGGATTAATCACTTGCTGGTCATACATTTTAAAAAACGCCTGCCGTTGCCGTGCATTGATGGTACCGCCAAGAAATGAAACCGGCTTAAATATCCAGGGCACCGACAACGGTTTACGGACCAGATCAAACCCCTGTTGATAAAAATTGGCCAGGGAATGCCCCAGAATTTTATTGGTATGTCCCTGATATACGTATTGCGGCACGCCGATGGAATTATTCTTCGGCACAACAATCGCCATAAACTGCGGGCTTGATGATGTAAACACTTTGGCGGCGGCCTGCCAATATTGGCGTGGTGTTCCGATGCTGTTTTTCAATTCAAAGAAGGCGTAGAACGTGCTGGCCAGAAGTAAAATCACGGCGGCAAAACCAGCGGCCAATACGGCCACTTTCCGCCGCCGTTGTTGCTGCATGGCATTGCCGGCCCGGGTAACCAGGCCGCGCTCCTTGAAGACTTTCTGTAAAAACAGATCACGCAGGAAATACGCCCGGTCACGCCGCCAAACGCCGCTGGACGGCAAGGCATCAATGGAAACCCCCAGCGCCTGCGCCAGGTCCGCATCAAGCGCTTTCCCTTCGGACATGGAACTTGTGAAATATATGCCGCGCAGGAAAAGCGGCTTTGCTGACCATTCCCCGGCGACAAAAATGGTTTCCAGGTATTGCCGGAGGCGCGGAGCGATTTTCATGAGCGTTTCCGGAAATGCAAAAACCGCATCGACCTGGTCCATGCGGTTATGCGATGGGTCTTCGGTGTTAACCGGATCAGCCAGCAGGCGTTTACGGCGTTCAACCAGCCGGTCATGAACCTGCCGAAGATGATTTTCAACCGCGTCCATATTAAACGGCGCATCCAGCGCCGCGGGGTTGGACCAACCCATGATCTGATGTTGCAGTTGCGGATCGGTCAGATCATCAAAGAACTGGCTGAAGCCGGTAAGGTAATCCGATTTTGTAATCAGGATGAAAACCGGAAATCGCACGCCCAGGGTGCGCTGAATCATGTCCAACTGTTGTGCGATTTTTCCGGCGTTACGGGCAATAACGTCACTGGAATCCTTGAGCAGACTGTCCGCGGGTATCACCAGCAACATGCCGTTGATCGGGCAGTTCGGACGATGCGTGCGCAGGAGTTTCAGAAATTCCTGCCATTCGCTGGTGGTGCCGGGCACAACTTCCTCAAACATCAGCCGCCCGGCGGTATCGAGAATAATGGCGTGATTGGTGAACCACCAGTTCATGTTGATCGTTCCGCCGGAGCCTTGCAACTGGTCCTGCAATCCCGGTGGAAAGCCGATGGAGGAGTGGCGGATGGCCTCAGTTTTACCTGATCCCGGCTGCCCGACCAGAGCGTACCATGGCAAACTGTATAAATCTTTTCCGGCGGCGTGAAATTTTTCCACACCGGTGGCAAATACCCTCCGCAAAGAATCCAGGTCCGCAAGTTTTTTGGCACCACTGAGCTGTTGCGGCGCGGCCCCGGCGTTGCCCGCCAGGCTCTGTTCCATCGGGCGGGATTTGCGTTTTTGCCACCAGCCCACAACAAGCCGGAAAATAACAAATGCAACAATGGCAATAATGACCAGAATGACCAGCAGCAACAGCAACTGCCAATGGCCGCCAATGGCCAATGCGCCGGCGCCAACCACACCCGCCGTGCCCCCGGCAGTTGCGGCAAGCTTACCGTTGGGAGAGAGGTTGCCAAACAGATTCAAAGGATTCATATTATTTTCCCGCAGCGTTGTGTTTTAATTCACGATTTTCCGTTTACCGACAGCAGGCACATGCGTTTCTTCCACAGTCCGCTATTTATGCAGTATCGCGCCCAATGCCTGATTCAACTGCGACACACTCCGGTGAAAGAGATAGAAATTGGCCACCAGCAGGGTAATAATGCATGTCACCAGTACCACCGCAATACCGACGAGCTTAACGCCCGGCGGTTCAATTAAATCTGCCGTGTTGACATGCTCGTAACTGTCGGGACAAATTTTGCGCGAATCGGAATCTTGCGCGCCGGCGTCGATTCGCAATCGGATTTCACGCATTTTTTTCCGTAAAAATTCAGGTTGTCCCGCGTACCAGCCGGTAAACCCCAGTCCCATGCAGGTATAAAACACCCCGAGACGATCCGTCGCCGCGGGGCTGGAATCTTTAAGCGTTTCCTCCAGCAGATCAAAAAATTTCTCATCGCCGCCGAGTTCATTACGATCAAATGCCAGTTCTTTCCACTTTTTTGAAATGTTGTATCCGCCTTCCTTGACCATAAAATCCGCAAAGAAAATCAAAGGAAGTTCGATTTTGTCATATTGTCCGGCCAAGCCGGACTGGGCGGAAGATTTGGCTTTCATATCCGCCAGCAACCCTTTTATTTCAGCGCGCACCACTTCGGCATCCAATTGCCCGCCACCATGCGCCCAGCGGTTAAGGCGACAGATATATTGAAAAAACGGTTCTGTCAGTTCGGTAAGGGTCATGTTGTGGAATCCTGCCAAAAACATTGCCTCAACCGGGGTAATTGTACCATTAACCCGGAATCGTCATATACAAAGTCACGGAGAAATCGCTGTTTTCCATGCCCAGCCAACGAATAGCCATAGATTTTTCTTCCTTGATGCGCTCCCACATTCGCTGGCTGTCCTGACGGTTGATGCGGAAATAGAACTGTCCGGACTGGGCCGGCAATTCAACCGGTGGATAACGCTCTTCCTGGAGTTTTAATCCAAAAATGCGTTTTCCCGCCATGGTTGGTGCCGCCACCTGGAATTGATCCTGATTTTCCACCAGTTTCGCCAGGGCAATGGGGTCTTCACGCGTGCGAATGGCAATATAATATTCGTTGGGCTGCGTAAATTGTTCCTCCGTGAGACCGGCGAGGAACATGTTTTGTTCAGGCTTGAAATCGACTTTCATAAACCGCGCGGTAACCGCGCCGCGCAAGAGTCCGCGGATTTTATCAGTCAGGTCTTCAAAGCAGACCGCAGGCTTGTCATGGTCATACCCGGCGGCGGCCAACTGCTTGTCCTTATCCGGATACATCGACCCTAATTCCGCCAGCAGTTCGCGTAATTCCAGATACATGTCAAAGGGTGTCAGGTTGTTGACCTTCAGCAGGCTGGAAATCCGGGCGCTGGCGCGACTCAGTGTGCGCAAGCGGAGACATTGTTCAAATTGTGCGCCGCGCATGGTATCAATACTGAAGCCGCCGCGCGTCACCTGCAGCGACAACTCCGTTCTGCTGGCTTCCAACTGATTGGCAAATTCGCGCAGCATGTCCCGCAACACCGGCGAGCCGCGCACCAGCATGCAGGGCGGAATGAAATGTGGATCCTGCCGCACTTCGCCCACCTGCTCTCCCACACCCCGCACCACGCGCAAGACGGGTAGAACCTCCATATCCGTTGTATCGTCGCCTTCAATGAGGAATCGGGCGTTAATGCGGCGCACCGCGATGGGACGCGGATTCTGGCCGGTGTTTTCATCGGCTTGCTGAATTTCCGCAATGCGATACGTGCTTTTAACCATCCATTGATCTTTATTGTCCGCAGTGACTACGTTGGCTCTTTCCGGACTCCAAAGCGGCACGGCCAGGTAAATGGTCATTGCGCCGGCTCGCGATTCAAAAGCCTGTTTAATGCTTAAAGACGGGACATCCGCGCTTTCCGGAAAGCGCACCTCCATGCCGCTGGGCATAATGGCGTGGAGCCGGTCAAAGCGCACTATCTGATTTTTCAATGATTCCGCCGAAACCTGCGATTCAATAAGTCCGTAGGCATAACTGAATGCCAGAGGCCGCATGGCTCCTATGCGCGACAAGATATTGCGCTGCATAATCTGTAAATGGTGCTGCTGAAGAAACAAGCCTTCGTTGAAGTGAACTGCATCCATGATATACCCTGTTTATGTAAACACGTTCCACCGCCGGCCGGCGCTTCAGATGACACCTTCGACAAACTCCCGGACAATCTCCCGTATTTCATGATCAATCGCCGCTTCATCAAGGTGCTCTACCGCCAGTTCGGTGTATTTTTTCCAACAGGAAACTTCAATGGCGGCAAACATTTTTTTGGGTGTGGCGCGCACGGCGGCTTCGATTTCCGCCGGAGCGAGCCGCGCCGCGTATTTATGGGCAAATTGCCGCCCAGTCTGACCGACGGAGGAAAGCAGGGCGGCATTGATTTTACGTAGACGCTCGAGTTCCTGCGCCACCTGGCCGCGCGGCACGTCCGGGTCATCGGCGAGAAACCGGCTCATCAGTCGCTGCAGAGGTGTGCCGCGGCGCAAATTGGAATTTGGCACAATGGCTTTCCACATGTTCCATGCGATCTGTTCAATGCTCATGGCCAATTCCGAGAGCATCTGAAGAAGTTCCAGCGTATGGCCCGCATGCGGCTGCAGGTCGTCGTCAAGCTGCAGGCGGGCGGTCAATTTAGCCAGCGGTTCGCCCGGCCAGGCAGGACCGGAGGCCGGGGCCAGCCCCGCTTCGGTGAGTCGCGCGATCAGCGCCTCTTTCTGGGCCTGCGGCAGTTTGGGTGCCAGTTCACAAAGCCGCTGCACGAGAAATGCCGGATCCTGCAATTCCGCGGCGTCCGCGTTGGATCCAATGATGGTTTGGGTCTCTCCGGCGGAATTCATCCGCTGCCGGGCCACAACATTGTCGTCCCACGATGGAAAGTGTTCAGCCAGAGTGGAAAGAAATTCCGGGCGTTGGGTAGGCGGAATTTCCGCCAGGATGCGTTTTATTTCATCGGAAATGTATTCCTGTCGGGTCTGGGCATTTTGGTCCGCGAGATCAGCCTGAACGGCGCGCAGTCGATTGGCCAGTTGTGCGGCCTGCCGCGAAACATCCAATTCCGTAGAGGTCATGGCTTCCCCTGCTAACACGCAATACCGGACCAAAGCGGCTGGCAGATCGGTCCGTTGGCGATCATCACAGCCCTGTTGAATGCGTAAAATATAGGCTGCTGCCCGCGGGAATACAAGCGCGGGGGCTTCATGAATGTTATGCGCCGTTGGACGTATTGATTGCATGCGCGCGTCAGGCTGTGCAATACCCGCCCAGCGGTTATACTCATCAAGGGAATGTGAAAAAGCCAGTGTGAATCTGGAGGCTTGATTTATATTGATTAACCAGCTCGCACCATCCATGCCGCAGGGCTTTCAAGCATGCAGTCTCATTGCCCCGGCGGAGGCGGCAGTGCGACTTTGCCTTGTCATCCGCGTAAAATCGGATCCGATTTCCGGCTGGTTTCTGCCGCTGCGTGAAACCTTTGACGCCAGGGTATTTCTAGGCTGCCTGACCGATCAGCGCGGCGGCGTGCTGCAATGGGTTGAAATAGCCGTGCAGAATCCTGATTCGGCCCGTGATGGCCCGGAATCGCTCCGGCAATATTGGAACAATCATCTTCTGGACCAGCGGTGGCAAGCCAATTGCCGCGCCGTTCACAGCGGCGCAGCGGATTCTGTCATTACCGGTTCCTGGGAGACCGAACCGCCGATTCCACTGTTTTTTGATGTCGGCTCCCGGCAACTGCGCGTATTTATCGACGCGGATTCCCGGCAAACCTGGATTCTTTGCCGCGATGATCAACTGCTGGCGGCCAACAAATTGCCGCCATATTCAACCAGCCTCTTCCGCTACCTTTACATTGCGCCGGCCGACGGACAGCCGCTGTTTCTGGCGGTTCAGGATGATGCGCCGCAAACCCAGAATGTTCAGGCCTTGCGCGACGCGGCAGCGGCAAACGGCCTGTTGCCGTGGAATGCCGGCGGCTATTTGCTGCATGTTCGCAAATTCAGCGGTTTGTCCGTGGAAGCGTTTCTTGATGTCCTCGGCGGCGCAAAGTATGAGGGGCTGCCGGCCGGCAAAATGCCGGCTGATTTTGATCGCATCGGCGAGGTGTTGCGCGAAACGGGAGAAAAGGCCGCATCTGGAACCGTATTTCTGGGGAGACACGGCCGGCGCGGACGTGTCGTTGAATCTTTGCATCTGAAACTCAAGTTTCTGGCCGATGCCGTCCAACAGGTACAGGTCATGATACGATCCCTGCAACGACCGATATTGAATTTGCAGTGTTCGAGTTTTCAAATCAATCTCGCCGACCCCGCGGTGGCGTTGCCATTTTTGTGGACCGCGCAGGTGCGTTTGATCGATTCCGGTGACGCGGCAAAAGTAGAATTTTCCGACGCCCACGCCGCGGTATTCATGCGTGGATTTAAAACCGCCCCCGGTGTATATCAGCCAATTATCGAGAGCCGGGATATGGTCACACAACAGGCCGTGCTTCGATTGCGCGCCGTTACAATGGAAAGTGACGGCGGTTGTTTTATCGAAGGCACGTTAAGTAATTTGGAAGCGCTTACCCCGCGAAGTGATGATCTGGTATGCCTGCGCGTGGGCGTGGGTGATCAACGCGTGCTTCTGGCGGGATCCGTTGAATCAGATTCCGCATTGGCATTGGGTGAATATCGCTTCCGGTCCATGCGGCAGCCGTTGAACCCCGCGGTGGCCGATGCCCTGAAGGCTGCTGCGGGCTCCACCTTGCAACCCGTGGGAATGCAGTGCATTGCGCGTATGGATACCGCTTATGATATCTATTCTATGGTGATTGTGGCCCTGCGGGCGCTGGTGGTTCATTCCGGGAACCCATTGCCGGTGGTCATCGATGAACTTCAAAGCCTGGCCCGGCAAATTGCCGCGAATCACGCATCGGATCAGCCGCTTGAATCAAGAATTCTTGCGCTGATTACCAATGATAAGCGTTGGATGAAATCCCTTGGACCGCAAAATGTGTTTCATGCCGCGGATGTTGACCAGCAGGACGGCGATCTGATTCCGCTGCGGCTCTGGGCCGATATTCTGGCGTTGCTGGTTCAGATGATTCCCGTTGCCGGCCCGGACAGCTTTTGCCGGGCCTACGGTACAATGCCTCCCGCCGGGCTGGCCAATGTGTTTGATCCGGTCATGGCAAAACTCGATCGGCTCTTGATTCAAACCCGGAGCTTGATTGTAATTGACTGGCAGGTAAACCGGGAGGTTCACGCGGTGATCCGGCGGTTTCAGATGGGAATGTAATAGGAATATTCATCAGGCAGAAATTATTAAAAAGGAAGCTGTATGAAATGTAGCGCTCATATCAGAATACTGGCCGGGGTTGTCATGATGGTAATGCTCATGGGCCTGACCGCATGCTCCAGCGGTCCCATTGACCGCAATACGCAGTTCACGCTGGGCAATAGTCTGCAGGTTAATAACCAGTCCACCAGCACGATTGCCGTTGATCTTGTAGGTGTTAACGCCACGGATTACAAACGCTGGTATAATTATTCCATGACGCAGTATTTCTCCGCCGGCGATCTGTTGCGTTCCGGCGCTACCAAGGCGACGATTAATTTTACTCCCGGTTCTTCCGCCACGATTGTATTTTCCCGGCATAATCCGATCTGGAAAAAATGGAAAAAAGACGGCGATACGTATCTGTTTGTATTGGCCCAGCTTCCGGGCATCCGCCAGGATATGCCCGGCCCGGAAGATCCGCGCAGGCTGATTCTTCCATTGAAAAAATCGCGCTGGCCCGGCTCGGCCAATCCCATAAAAATTCTGATCAAAAATAGCGGCGTGGTGTGTGAAACACCGCCGAAAGCTAAAAGCTGAATCGTGCGCTGTGTATAGTCGTCCGCGTATCCGGACGGGTTATGGAATTGCCGGGTGCCCAATTTCGGTCAATATCAAACCGAGCATATCATCGGCCGGCGGGCCATGGAGAAGCTCTACGCGCTGGAAACAACACAACCGCCGGCTAAAGTCGTTCTGACTTTTGATCCACCGGACGATATTTGGAGCGCACCACGCCGGCGGGCGGCGCAATCGTCATTTATTGCGCGTTATGATTTTCAGAAATTCATTTCCGAACAATCACCATTTTGGGCCGCGGTGTTTGAAGTGCGGGCTGATGATAATGACAGCGCCTATTGCGTGATGGAGCGCTTTGACTGGCCCATCAGCCGATTGATCCGCCTTCGCGTGGCTCCGACCCCCGAAGATATTTACCAATTGGTCACGGCGGTATTATCCGCATTGCTCGATGCGCAAAAGCTGACTTCGCGAACCCATGGCAATCTGCGGGCGGAAAATGTTCTGGCCTCCAGCGGTTCTCTGGCGACGGCTCGTGTGGTATTGACCAATCCGATCTCCAGCATATTTGATGCGGGCTTGGCGGCTTCGGACGATCTGACGCAATTGGGGCGGATGATTTGTGAACTCGTGGCGGGCCGTCGCTGGACTCCAACAACTCCGCTGGATGCGGGAATGGCGGAATTCAAGTCTCTGGGAGCGCATGGGAAACTCTGCGCCGAATTCTGCGGCTTTCTGCTCAATGAAGACTTGCCCGCTGACCAACGCAATATAAGTCTGGCGCTGCAACGCGCCGCGCGATTAAAGCCGCGCAAGAGCCGCAAGCCGCTCTACATGGGGCTTGCCGCCGCAGCGGTTCTGGCTATTGTGGCCGCGTTGGGATATTTGCGCCACGTCCGCACCATTGCCGAGATGTCCCGCTTCAATGGTGCGTATGCGCCTTATGCCGCGGCATATACGCAATGGTTCAAGGCTTTCACCGCGAACCCCGCGGCCCTGGCCAAGGTGCCGGAATTTGCGACCATTCACGCCGCGTTGGCGCACGGCATTATTTTAAATCCCGATGATATTCTCCATGAATTCACCGGGCTTTTGACGAATCAACAAATCCAGAAAGATCTCGCCGCCCATCCCCACGAAGCGCAAAAACTGGGACACGCAATAGTATTATTAATGCGCACGGAACGCATTCTCGGAAAACTTTATCCCGTATTGCAACAGCAGGGCGGGCATTGGCAGAAGCGGGGATGGAAAACAGCGGCCCGATATTTAGATGATCATATCCTGGCGGCGATGCCGCGGGATCAATCTCTGGTGCCTTTTCTCAAGCTGTATAAGACATCCTGGACAAAAAATACACGCTTGCGCCGTTTTGCCGCCAATTCCAACGGATTGTCTCCCGCGGAGTTTGTCGCTCAAGTCGCCGGCGCTCGGCGTGTAAGTCATATCTTTCCGCCCCTCAAGGCGCTATTGGCTGATTTTTCAAAAACCAAAAGACCGCTCATAAGCAATTTCCCCGCGTATGCCGCGCAATATCTTGCCAGCGGAGCGGACGCGGGTGCCTTAAGCACGCGGGCAACTGAGTTATTGACTGTCGCCCGACGGGAAGCTCGGTCCGTGGCGGCTTATGGCAAAGAGATACGCTGGGATCTCGTGGCGCAATTGCCGCCGCGCAACGCTCTGCTGCCGCCGCAACAATATTTTCCTGATCTGGCGGGCTATCGTAAACTTGCCGGTCCCGAAAATGCCTATCTGCTGTCCCATGTGCAGTTTGCAATTCAAGCCGGAAAAGTTCAGCAGAGAATTCTCCATGCGTTAAAACTTCCCAAACCCCCGACTGTGAATTATCAGGCGCAGTTAAACGCCCTGCGGCTGCAGCTGGCGGCGGTCGGCAATCATGATCTATGGATATGGAAAAACCGCCTGAAAATCGAACACACTGTCACGGACGCTGAGAACCGGCTGGCGACGTTAAATCGCGCTGTGACCGCTTTTATTGATTCTCAAATCAATATTAAAAAATGGGTGGCTGAATTACTCGGTTACCAGCCGACGGGGCGGCATTATCAAATCAATCCGCAGGTGTTGCAGATTTCCAGAAATCCAGCTGTGAACGCCGCCTACCGGAAGAAAATAACCGCTTTGATCTTTGCCCCCGCCTTGCCGCCGGAATTGGTGATTGGTCCGGATGAAAAAAGTTACAATGTTTTGACCTCCTTACTGCGCAAACGACGCTGGCAGGTCCCGGATATCAGCAAGAACATTGATACCGTGCGAGCCAACATGAAGTCCCTGCTGATCAAGGAATTCCCAGCCGACGTATCAAAGAACCCACACGCATTTGACCGTCCGTGGAACCGGGAAGTGATTGCCGCGGCATTCCAACCGGCCCGTGCCGCCATTATCCGGAAAGCTTTTTCAACGTTATCGTGGTCCGGGCTGACGCCGGAAGTACCACAATCGGACATTGCCGCCTGGACGCGGCAACGGCGGAATTTTATACAACTGCTTACGGAATTTAACACCATTGACAGCTCGTTGGCGCAATGTCATCTACCGGATGATCGCCTTACTTCCGGCGTGACGATTTCCGCCTTGTATCAGCGTGTGCAGAACAATCCCTGGTGGCGCAACACCGACATTCAAGCGGCTTTGAAAACCCACATTGCCTTGCTGCAACAACTTGCCGCGCTTGATTCCGCGACCATGGCGGCAATTCCCGCGGATTACTCGCTGGCGTTATCCGCGCGATCAAACAAGCCTTTGTTCGTCCGGGCCATCTGGCATCGACTTGCCGCGATTCCCGCTTCTGCCACGGATTCGCCGCTGGTTATAGAGCGCCGGATTCCCGGAGAACTTGATGACCTTTTACAGGCTGACTCGGCCTTGACCGTGGACCGCAAGCGGTCGCTGTTGGAAAAATTGGCCCGGCAATACCCATTGCGGTGGCAGGATCGAATGAATCAAGCCTTGACGCCCGCCATGGCTACTGAAACAATCATTGCGGCGAGTGATTACCGTGTGAGGTTGGCGCGAACGCCGCAGTTGGATGACCTGGCTGCCCTCCATGTTCTATCCCCGCAGGCTCGATTCAATATTCTGTTTTATCAGTTTTCCAGGCAATCCGCGCGGGTAAAAACTCCGCAAGTCGCGCAAAATCTCTCCGCCGGGATGCGCCGTCTTCTAAGGCAGGCTTTAACCGAACCATCCATGCGCGCGCTGGCGAGCAATGCCGAAGTAGCGGCATTTTTACAGGGATTGGACGGCGTTATAAAAGCCAATCCGGCACAGGCGCGGCAACCGGCGGGGCCCGCACTTGCGGGTTGGAAGGAAGTCAAGGCTCCGGGGCATGTGAGAGTTTTTACCAGTCCAACCGGTAACAATACTATGACATTCCGGCTAATGGACCGCAATGGACTTAAGCGATTCTATTTATGCACAACGGAATTGAGCGTTGGTGAATTTCTTGATGCCGTGAATTCCAGTAATAACCTGATTCATAAGCCATCCAATTCGTTTTACAGCCTGATCAAGCCTAATGCTGATTATTATGGCCCGCACACGTGGGTATACCATGAAAATGTCGGCCAGGTCCAGTTGGCCCGACATTGGTTTACCAATACCAATCAAATATATAATGCGCCACGCTACCCGACGAACATGCTGGCAAAACCCGGGGGGCACCTGGCTGATAAGGCGGGCGGTCCCCCAAATGTGAATGATCCTGTTGCCTATTTGCCGCCCGGGGCGGCCGTATATGTTGCCGCTTTATTGGGATGCCGCCTGCCCACGACCGGCGAATGGCAATATGCCTATAAAGTTGATGGCAGAGGCAATCTCGCATCCGCCCATTTGGCTGGAAAGACGCTAGCGGCTTATGTGGCATACCTTAACGGTGTAAACTCCACGCGCGATGCCCGGCTGCCAACCCCGCGCTATTGGGATATTTACAATTACTCAGCTCCGGCGATGGCTCCATTTCTGCATCAGTATGGCGGCAGCAGCAACCCGGTTCTCTGGTTTGAACCAGTGGCCTCGACGACTTCTAAAAATCCCTTCATCCATCTGGTTGGAAATGTTGCCGTGTACGTATTTAATGACTCGGCCATCTACGGCAAAATGTTGAAAACCTGGATAAAAAATCCCGCGACCCTCAATAGCGCCGCCATTTCTACCTTGATGACGCCCGCAGCCCTTAAGAAAGTGCTCGTTATCGGCGGTTCGTCACTTTCACCTCTGGGTACTATTTCGCCCGCAACCCCGGCAGTTATCAACTGGCATTTGCGCCGAACCAAGCGGGGCTTCGCGGATGTAGGCATCCGCCTGGCGTATGACCCCAGGGTATTAACCCCGCAGGAACGCCTGGCGGTTCTGGTGCGGCGTAATTGCTACCTTACAGCCCCAAGATAATGCCTTGACGCATGCGACACTTCGCGTGGCGGGATAATCAGTCCTATCCAGTTTCCGCGGCATTTTTCAATCGGGCGCATGGGAAGAAAACGGTAAGCCCGTTGGGAAATTCCGCATACCGGTACGTTTTGCACGCGGTCAATCGCATCAACGTCGAGACATGGACGCTGCAAATGGGTTGGGATTTGTGGCTGCTGCCGCGATTGGCACGGCGGGACAACCCATTGCGGTCGCATGCAAACAATGGTTTCGCCCACTGCTCAAACAACTCGAATCGCCGGTGCGGAATGTGGCACATATTAATTTGCGATCAGTAGTCCAATCTGATCAACGCAATTGACCCGGAGGGGTTGAGCGTGGTTACGGCACCACCCGGGCCGTCCCCTTTTGTCAGCCCATCGCCCGCAACTCCCGACCCGCTTAGGGAACCCGATGTTTCCCCGGTGTCTCCGGCGGAAGGGGCTTCTGGCGGCTTGTTGGACTTCCTCGGCGATTTCAATCCATGGACGACGCTGGCGGCACCTCTTTGCTACACACCGCCTGCTGGCGGTGATGGCGCTACACTTCAGGCACCATGGCCGTATAATATGCCCTACAATCAGAAACCCGGACCGAAGGTTCAACCCAGTCCAAGTGGCGGCGGAGCAAGAATACCCCCCAAGACGGAAGATGGTAATCCTGCGGACGCCAATCCCGGTGGTGGAGGTAAAAAGCCGCCGGGCAACGGGAACGTTGCCGCACCGGGCGACGAAAATCCGTTCAAGGACCTCGGGCCATTCAAGACGATGGACGATGCGTGCGGGTTACCGCCTGGATCGTTAGATAATATGCAGAAAATAGGCCAGGCAGATAACAACGAGATGAACAAGGCAGGTTTCAAACAGAAGTGGATCGGCCAAGACTGGGCGAGCGGTGACTGGTATAGTGCATATAGAAATCCAAGCACCGGCGAATGGGCTGGCGGGAAACCGTCGAGCCATGAGCCCTGATTGAGGATACTGATGATGGATACTGACGGAGTGGTCACTATTGCAGTGGAGTTGTACGACATTCCCGTGGTCGCCTACAAGTCCTTTGGGGAGGCTGTACGTGCGGGTGTTTCCTCCCCGGTGGCGTTGAGGGCTCGGGATGACTCGGTGCTGATACGTGGACAGCGCGTTGTTGCAGGCTGTTGGGGGCCGAATGACGCGGCCTTCCTTCTATCGGCGGGGCGTTCGATTCATATCTTCTCTCGAGCGGGGTACAGCGATTGGCAGGTCGCCGATAGGCACGCCTACGACGAACTGGCTCAAGGTTTGCCGTGGTGTCCCGCTGCCCTTATAGCGAGTTTTGTTACGCCGGATGGCACCCCGGAGGGGCTTCCGTTGCGACGCGTTGATGTCAGCGATCTTGTGGCGAGGTGTATTGGCAAGGAGGTGCTCCGAATTGCGGTGGCGCACACCACAACCTACCTTCAGTTTCGCGGTACGAAGGGCTGGCAGGTGTTTTTCGAACCGGTAAGATGCCACGACGACGGGGCCCCAAGGTTGCTTTGGGGCGAAGACCGTGAATAGTGTGTAGCGTGACTGACGTTATAGTGGTTCACGTGCGCCGTGAAAGGCGGAGAGACGGCCATGCCGAGAAAGTAGCGTGTGGAGAGTTGAAAGTAGATGGTCGCGGGGAAACAAAACGGGGACGTGATTAGTTATTTGAAATCGCAGCGGATTTAGTGGATTGGTGGATTGTGTGTGGCATGGCGGTAAAATGATTGCGTTGTCACGCTTGGGCGGGCGATCGTGGCCGCTGCACCGCACGATGACTAACGAGTAGTGAGTAAAAAGATGGTCGCAACAGCCGAAACACTTTCGGAAACCAAGCTGTGCGGCAGCCGCCGCAGCACCTCCACTTCCTCGACTCCGTCTGTGGTGAAAAAAAGCAGTTCAATCAGCTCTGAACTTGGAATCCGGAGCACGTTGATTCACAAGCAGGCGGCGGAGCAAGAATACCCCCCAAGACGGAAGATGGTAATCCTGCTGACGCCAATCCCGGTGGTGGTGGTAAAAAGCCGCCGGGAGGAAAAGCGGTGGCTGCGCCGGGTGATGAAAGGCCTATATGGCCAGGCAATGATCCGACAAAAGCTCCACCTGGAACAGAGTGGCGCGGTCAACCTGGCAGTACACCAGGGGATGGAAATGGTTCTTATTACAACCCCAATACAGGTGAAAGCTATCATCCTGATCTGAATCATCCTGGCCCTATTGGACCACACTGGGATTATGTAGCCCCAGATGGAACACAATACAGAATTATGCCGGATGGCTCTGTTTTCCCCAAATAAAATGATTAAGGAGTTTTAACATGAACGATTGGCGTCTAAGAGGACAAGAAACATACCTGAAAAGTGTATCACTTTTCTATTCTACTTATAGCCCTTATCGTGAGGGATGGGATCATGATCACTGTGCATTCTGCTGGCGCAAATTTGCGACACAAGGAGGAGATTTTACTGAAGGTTATGTAACCAAGAATCGGTATCACTGGATATGCAAAGATTGCTTCGCAGATTTCAAGGACATTTTTGGTTGGACCGTGTGTACCGACCCGAACGCTCAATAATATGAGACGGAGCGCGAGGAAACCCCTGCAACAATCCGACCAATCCCGGTGGTGGAGGCAAGAAGCCGCCGGGTAATGGAAAAGTTGCAGCACCCGGTGATGAAAATCCATTTAAGGATGACGGACCATTCAAAACAATGGATGATGCGTGCGGATTGTCACCAGGATCGCTGGATAATATGCAATACATTGGAAAAGCGAATGATCAAATTATGCGGGAGTATGGGTTCACGCAAAAATGGATTGGCCAAGATTTGGCAACCGGAGATTGGTACAGCGCTTTCAAGAATCCTGGGACCAGAGAATGGGCTGGTGGGGATACCTCGAGTCACGAATGATAATGGAGAAATACATATATGAATATTATTAACACAACAAATGTTGAAGTGGAGCTTTACAGCATCCCTGTGGTGTCATCCAAATCTTCTGGCGAAGCCGTGCGGGCTGGGTTGTCGTCCCCGGTTGCGCAGAGGGCCAAGGCTGATTCCGCGCTTATCAAGGGGCATCAGGTGGTGGAAGGTTGTTGGGATTGGAATCAAGCGGCGTTTCTGCTTTCCGGTGGTATTTCGCTGCATATTTTTTCTAATGGCGGTTACGCTGATTGGCTGATTGGGGGTACTGCTGCTTATGATAATCTGCGACAACGTCTACCGTCGCCCCGTACAATCATCATTGCGAAGTTTGTGACTGCGACGGGAGAGGCAAAATCTTTGGAATCGTGCAAGTTCTGCGCCCACGATCTGGTTGCGGCGTGCGTCGGAAAGGAAGTTTTCCGAATTGGAATACGGCACACATCACTATGCTTTCAATTTCGCGGTACGCACGGCTGGTTTGTGTTTTTTGAACCGATGAAACGTCACGATAATGGCGAGCCATTTCTGCTTTGGATTGAAGATCGTGATTGAAGCGGCGGCAGTAAGAGGCCGCCGGTTGGTAAAGCCGTTGCAGCGACGGGTTGGCCGCACGAAGAGTTCGATACCCCGGCGGATGCGATCGGATATCCTTATGGTGTTGCTGGCTTGGTAGACTCCGCCCCGGCCAAAAGCTCTAATTGGATAAAAGCAGGATACACGCTGGCAATTTATTATCTGGATTCCAATGGTGAGCAATGGACTGTATTCCATAATGCAACCACCGGCCCCTACTCCGGTGGGCACCTTTCTTCAGGATGGTAAGCTCATGAGAAAAATGATTATGTGCAGCGCACCACCGCAGGGGTACCACGATCCTAAGGCCGCCATTAATCGGGCTTTAGCCTATAATTCCGAGAATCGTACGATTCCTGATTCGGAGATAAGCGGAAAGAAAATCCGCGAGGTCTTGTGGAGCAATACGGCGCTTGTCTTCGAGCTTGACGATGAGCGGAAAACGAAACCGAGACGCAGCTCGTATTTGACGGCGGCGTGCGAACGGGTAATGGTGGTGAGGTATGGCTCGCAAACCAAGAATACCCCCGGTGGGCTGGGAAAGTAGGGACAGCCATCTTTAAAACATCTTTGGGATTGGTATCATACGGAGTTGTATCTTTGACACATGGATACGTTGAGATAAAATGCAATGAAGAATTCTTTCTCCGGGTAATTTATGGTCGCACTGAATGAAATAACTTCGGCAACTAAACCAGGCGGCAAATGCCGTGGCGGCGGTATATCTGCGAAATCGGTGGATCGGTTTCCCGCTCCCCTTGGCCGCACTCTGCGTACCTCCTCTGCCGCCGGCATTCAAAAATCCGCTGTGTCTTTGTGTCGTTGTGTGTCAAGTCCTGATCTAAAGTTGTCACTTTATTTCTCACCGGTTACGCCCTGGATCACCTGCCTCAGGGGGATCGCCAAGGGGGGGC